>WQWK01000089.1 GCA_009785395.1 Conexibacteraceae bacterium | reverse complement strand
CTGATCCAGGGCTGCGGCCTGGCCGACGGTGCGGACCACCGACCGCACGAGCTGCACAGACGCGGGCGCGCTCTCCAGTTCAAGGCTGAAGCTGACATCCATCACTTCCCGCATTCCCGCGCTCCGGAGCGGGCAAACGCACGCCGTGATCGAGCAACAACATGTGCAAGAGGCCGCCGCTCGCGTTGCTCTCGAAGCTGATCTCGTCGAGCAGTGCGGCCAGCCGACCGCGCTCGGCGCCGGCCGGGAACGGCCAGCCGTCCAGCGTCAGCCGATGGGCTGCGCCCGAGACCGCGATCACCACCCGACCGTCCGCGCCCGCCTCGGCGTCGGCCGCCGCCTCCGCACACGCGGCGACGGCGTCGTTGATCGCATAGAGCTCTGTCGCCCCACTGACCGTGAAGTGCGACATCGCGGCGACGGCGCGCGCCACGCGGCCGAGCACGTGGCGCAGCACCGCCACCGGATCGCACCAGAGCACCACGTCGCCTGTCAGCGCCGCCGGCCGCGCCGGCCACTGCTCGCGATAGGCGATGCCGTTATCCGGCCCGTCCACCCCCCGGCGGAAGCGCATGCGCACCTCGGCGCCGCCGGCGCTCGGGCTCCTGAACTCCGCCTGGTCGGCGAGCGCGCTGATCAGCGCGAGCCCCAGGCCCATGTGACCGGGCGCGCTGGAGAGCCGCGTGATCCCCGTGCCGGAATCCGCCACCACCACGTCGATCCGGTCCAGCTCGCACGCAGCCGTCACCAACATTCGCCCCGCGCCGCCCCGGTAGGCGTGCAGCACGACGTTGTTGCACGCCTCGCTCACGGCCGTCTTCAGGTCGGTCTCGAGCTCCCCGTCGAATTCGGCGGCCTCCGCAAGCCCAGCCAGTGCGGCACGGACCACCGCCACGTTCTCTGGCCGGCTGTCCAGCTCGAGACGAACGCACGCGGGTTCTTGGATCACGCCACGTTGCTAGGTGCGTCTTCTGCGCGCGGCCGGACGCTCAACGTCGACGGCCGCTGACAGCTGCCGGAGCGCCTTGCTGAGGATGCGTGAGATCTGCATCTGTGAGACGCCGACCTCGTCGGCGATCTCACTCTGCGTCCGGTCCTCCACGAAGCGCAGCGCGAGCACGCGCCGGTCCCGGTCCGACAGGCGCCGGGCGGCGGGCGCGATCGATGCCGTCAGCGTGATCAGGGCGAAGCGCTCATCGATCGCGCCGATCGAGTCACCGAGCGTGCCGGCGTCGCCGTCGCCATCGTCGTGCGGCGTGTCAAACGACACGGCGTGGTGCGCGGCCGCTGCCTCCGCCGCCTCGAGGACCTCCACGACACTGATCTCGAGGAACTCGGCGATCTCGTTGTAGGTCGGCTCCCGACCGGTCTTGGCGGCCAGTTGGCGCTCGGCCTGCGCCACCCGGAGAGCGAGCTCCTGAATGCCGCGCGGCATGTGCACGGCCCAGCCGGAGTCGCGGAAATAACGCTTGAGCTCGCCGAGGATCGTCGGCGCCGCGAAGTGCTGGAAGCCGATGCCACGGCTCGCGTCGTACCGATCGATCGCCTTGACGAGGCCGAGGCTCGCGACCTGCTCGAGGTCATCCAGCGGCTCCCGCGCACCGCGATAGCGGCGCGCGAGCTTGCGCGCGAGCGGCAGATACTGCCTGACCAGCTCCTCGCGGGCACGCTCGTCGCGGCGCTCGTGCCAACGCCGGAACAGTGTCTGGGTTGGCACGTCCCGGTTCTCGAGCACCCGCGCGTCGCCCGCGGGGCTCAACTCCATTCGCCGGACCATTGCAGACAGCCTACTGCGGGAGACGGCGCGCGCGTCACCCCAATGGTCAACTCAAGTTGACGGTTGGGCGAGCGAAAGCACCCTCTTTGCGCTCTCGACGTGCAGGTTCTCGATCATGCGGCCGTCGAGCGTCACCACGCCCGCCCCATCCGCCGCCTCGAACGCCTCGATCACGCGGTGGGCCTGCGCGACCTCCTGCTCCGACGGCGAGAACACGCGGTTGCAGATCTCGATCTGCCCCGGGTGGATCAGGGTCTTTCCGTCGAACCCGAGCCGGCGGCCCTGCAGGCACTCGGCCTCGAAACCCTCGGTGTCGCGCACGTCGTTGTAGACGCCGTCCAGAATCGCCTTGCCGGCCGTGCGGGCACCGAGCAGGCACAGCGCCAGACTCGTCTGCAGTGACTCACGTCCCGGCGTCGCCTCGGCGAACAGCTCCTTGAGCAGGTCGTTGGTTCCGACCACCAGCACGCTCAGCCGCGCACTCGCGCCGGCGATCTCGGCGGCCTGCAACACCGCCGCGGGCGTCTCGAGCATCGTCCAGATCCGCGTCCGATCCGGCGCGCCCGCGCGCACGAGCGCAGCCTCCACGTCCAGCACGTCACCGGCGCTGCCGACCT
This sequence comes from Conexibacteraceae bacterium, assembly GCA_009785395.1. The sequence goes on along the minus strand of WQWK01000089.1, from coordinate 5,202 downwards.
TCGGCACGAGGATCGCGTCCGGACCTGCGGCGCCGGCGGCGGCCAGGTCCGCGTCGTGCCACTCGGTCCCGATCGCATTGACACGGATCGTCACCGTGCGCTGCCCATACGCCCCTGACCGCGCCGCCTCGCAGACACGCTCGCGGGCCTGCGCCTTCGCGTCGGGCGCGACCGCGTCCTCCAGGTCCAGGATCAGCGCGTCGGCGGGCAGTTCCCGCGCCTTCTCCAGCGCGCGCTCGTTCGCACCCGGCATGTACAGGGCAGATCGCAGGCGGGCGGACACGACCGCCAGCCTACCGATCTCCACCGGTGCCACGATTTGTGCGAGGCTGCGATCTCCACCCGGCACGCGATTTGTGCGAGGCTGATAGTGATGAAGAGCTGGGACCTCAACGCCGTCGCACTCAGCCCGCACTCGCCGGAGATTCTCGCGAGCGCGGACGACGGGCGCGCGATCATCCTGGAGATCCCGGCGGGCGGCAGCCTGCGCGAGCATCAGGTGCACGAGGGCGCGTGGGTCGTGGTCGTCAGCGGCGAGGTCGTGATCCACGACCAGCAGGAAGTCGTCTATGTCGAGGGCGGGCCCGGGCTGATGGTCAAGTTCGAGCCCGGGGAGCGTCACAGCGTGGAGGCGCGCAGCGACACTCGGATCCTGTTGCTGCTGACGCCGTGGCCGGGCGACGGCCACCCCGGCGCGATGGCGCTCGACGACAAGAAGACCGTGCGGGAGCGCGCCGCAGCGCGCCGCGGCGACTGACGGGTCAATCCGGGACGTCTGACGGTCAGTCCAGGACGACGTCGAGGTCGGGCAGCAGCTCGGCGATCGACTCCACGACCCGCGAGGCGCGGTAGGGCTCACGCTCGGCGTCCTCGCGCGTGGTCACGCCGGTGAGCACGAGGATCGTCTCGAGTCCGGCCTCCATGCCCGAGATCACGTCGGTGTTCATGCGGTCGCCGATCATCGCCGTCGTCTCGGAATGGGCGCCGATCGCGTTCAGGGCGGAGCGCATCATCAGCGGGTTCGGCTTGCCGACGAAGTAGGGCTTGACCCCGGTCGCGGCCGTTACCAGCGCCGCCACCGAGCCGGTGGCGGGCAGCGGCCCGTCGTTCGAGGGCCCGGTCATGTCCGGGTTGGTGGCGATGAACCGCGCCCCGGCACGGATCAGCCTGATCGCGACCGTGATCCGTTCGAAGCTGAGCGTCCGGGTCTCGCCGAGGACCACGTACTCCGGGTTGTTGTCGGTCATCGTGTAACCGGCCTGGTGCATCGCGGTCGTCAAGCCCGCCTCGCCGACAACGTACGCCGTCCCGCCCGGCCGCTGGTCATCGAGGAAGCGTGCGGTCGCGAGCGCCGATGTCCACAGGTTCTGCTCGCCGATGTCGAGCCCGTTCGCGCGCAGCCGTGCGGAGAGGTCGCGCGGCGTGTAGATCGAGTTGTTGGTCAGCACCAGGAACGGGATCTCGCGCTCACGCAACCGCGCGATGAACGCGTCTGCGCCCGGGATCGCGTGCTCCTCGCGAACGAGCACACCGTCCATGTCCATCAGGTACGAGCGGATCTCGCGCTGGCGGGTCACGCAGGAAACGTACCGGTCGCGGCCCGGGTACGCGGTTTATGCTGACGCCCAGCATGCTCGCGGCGACCTACGAACCGGGCTCCACCGAGCTCCACGTGCGTGAGGTCCCCGCGCCTGAGCCCGGCTCCGGTGAGGTTCGCGTCAGGCTCGCCGTCTCCGGCGTCAACCCGACGGACTGGAAGACGCGCAAGCGCACGCCACCGCCCGCCGAGACGTTCCTGATCCCCAACCAGGACGGCGCAGGCACGATCGACGCCGTTGGCGCCGGCGTGAGCCCCGACCGGGTCGGCGAGCGCGTGTGGGTGCTGCTCGGGGGCCGCAACGACGGCTGGGGGACCGCCGCGCAGTACACCGTCGTCCCAGACCACCGCGCGATCCCACTGCCGGCCGAGGCATCGTTCGAGCTCGGCGCGTCGCTCGGGGTGCCGGCCCTGACAGCCTCCTACTGTCTCAACTCCGACGGCCCTGTGGCAGGCCGTAGCGTGCTGGTCGCAGGCGGCGCCGGGGCCGTCGGGCATGCGGCGATCGAGCTCGCGCGCTTCGAGGACGCCGCGCGGGTGATCGCAACCGTCAGCGGGCCGGAGAAGGCGGAGCTCGCACGCGCCGCCGGGGCGCACACCGTCAACTACCGCGACCCGGACGCGGCCGACCAGATCCGGGCCGCCGCCCCCGACGGCATCGACCGCTTCATCGAGGTCGCCCTGCACCAGAACCTCGAGCTGGACCTGGCCGTGGCGGCGCAGTACGGGGTGATCGTCTCCTACGCGGCCGACGACTCGAGCGTCGCGCAGGTGCCGGTCCGCCGTCTCATGGTTATGGACCTGACGCTGCGCTTCATGCTGCTCTACACGGTCGCGCCGCAGCAGCTCGCAGCCGCGGTCGGGCGTACGCGGGCCGCCCTCGCCGCCGGAGCCCTGACCACGCTCCCGCTCCACCGCTTCACCCTCGACCAGATCGAGCAGGCCCACGACGCGGTCGAGCAGGGTGCTGTCGGCAAGGTCGTGATCGACCTGCCCTAAGGCGGCCGGGGGACCGTGCCCGGGTGAGGGGAGAGAAACCCACCCCCAGGGTGGGTTTCTCTCCCCTCACCCTCAGACCTCGACGACCAGCTCCGGGTCGAACCCCACCACCGGCTCGTGCGGATAGCCGCGCTGGTTCGACAGCACGCGCGTGCCGTTCACCTCTGTGTCGACGACGCGGTGGATGTGCCCGAACACCCAGAGGTCGGCGGCGTCCCCGTTCATCAGCGGCGAGAGGTCGCTCGCGAAGGCGCCGCCGATCGCGGCCAGAACCGGATTCGACGGGACCTCCCGCACGATCGGGGCGTGGTGTGTGATCACGACCGTGGGGCCGTCGAACGGTTCGGCCAGGCGCGTCGCCAGCCAAGCGCGGCTGGCGACGTGGAGATCACGCGTGTCCTGGGCCTGCAGCGCCCGGCCGAGCTCCGAGGCCCGGATCTGCTTGTAGTCGTTGACGAGCCGCTCGCAGATCCGCATCGAGTTCGCGCGGTGCTCTGCCCCGGCGAAGTCGAAGTCGCTCCACAGCGAGCAGCCGAGGAAGCGCACGCCGCCGATCACGACCTCGTCGTCCTCGAGCACGTGCACCCTGGAGCCGACGGCTGCGTCCCGCATGCGGTCGATCAGCCCCGGCAGCTCATGCCCGTAGAACTCGTGGTTGCCTGCGACGTACAGAGCCGGGCGGCCGTCCAACCGCCGGTTGATCCATTCGACACCGGCGGTGCCCGGCGCGATGTCGCCGGCGAGCAGGACGACGTCGGCGTCGACCCGCGGCGGCGTGAAGTCGGCGTGCTCCAGGTGCAGATCGCTGAGGACGTGTAGACGCAAGGCGCGTCAGGCGACGTGTGCACGCGTGGCGTACGTCACGTACGGCAGGTCGAAGTGGTCCCGGCCGGCGAGCTGCGGGTGGTGATCGAGCAGGTCCTGGATGCCGCGGCGAATCTCCTCGCGCTCCGCCTCGGAGGCGACGATGAAGTAGCTGCGGGAGGCGACCAGGTCGTGCAGCCCGTCGGGCGTCAGCGGCGAGCGCCACTCGGTCACCTGCTGCTCGGCCTCGCCGAACTCCGGGCCGAACTCGGGCCTGCTCGGGTCGTGGTCGGCGTGGTCAGCACCGCTTATCGCCGTGAGCGCCCGTACCCAGTCGACGCGCTCGTCGCGGTGGTTCCAGATCACGCCGAGGCGGCCACCGGGTTTCAGCACGCGAGCGACCTCGACGGAGGCACGCGGCACGTCGACCCAGTGCCACGCCTGTGCGACGAGCACCGCGTCGACCGAGCTGTCCGGCAAGGGGATCTGCTCGGCGCTGCCCTGCAGCGCGGGCACGCCGGGGAGCGCGGCGCGCAGCTGCTCGAGCATCCCGGCGGACGGGTCGACGGCCGTCACGTCGACGCCACGGGCCGCGATCAGCCGCGTGAACTTGCCGGTGCCGGCACCGAGGTCGACCACCCTCGGCGTGCCGGCGGGTAGCAGCCATTCGACGGCCGCCTCCGGATAGGACGGGCGGATCCGCTCGTAAAGGGACGCGGCGGAGCCGAACGAGTTGGCCTGCGCGGTTCGGCGCTCGGCCTCCGGTGCTCGGTCGCCGTCGGTCACAGACTCAGGCCAACGCCGGCGCCTGCGGCTCTGACTCGGTTGTCAGGTGGCCGCCGAGCGTGCCCCACTTCGGCACGCCACCGCCGATCACATGCACGACGTCTTCGGCCCCGAAGCGCTGCAGCAGGCTGGCGGCGGTTCCCGCCCGCTGACCGGAGGCGCACATGACCAGCACCCGCCGGGCGGGGTCAATGCCCGCGGGGATGCCGGTGATGTCGTGCCACGGCACGTTGATCGAGCCCGGGATGTGGCCCGTCTCGTACTCGGCGAGCTCGCGCACGTCGAGCACCTGTGCCGGCCCAGGCCCGGAGGAACCCGCCTCCAGCTCCCGCCCGGAGGAACCCGGCTCCAGCTCCGGCCCGATCTCGTCGACCGGCATACGCTCCAGCGCCGCCAGCGGCTGGCCCTCGGCGTTCCAGGAGGTCCAACCACCGGCCAGCAGGCCTCCGCGGCGGACCGCCTCGGCGAGCCCGACGGCCGCGGCGAGGCTGCCGGCGCGCCGGCCGTCCGCGTCATCACGGCCGACGAAGATGATCTCCTCAGCGCCCGCCGCCAGCCACGCGAGCTTCGTGCCGAAGCCGCCACGGTGCAGCGGAATCGAGATCGAGCCCGGCACGTGGCCCTCGGCGAACTGCGCATCGGTGCGCACGTCGACGACCAGCGCGCCGGCGCGCAGGCGCTGCGTGACCTGCACCGGGTACAGCCGCGCCGGCTCGACACCCTCGGTCAGCAGCGGGCCATGGTTGAGATCGACGATCGCCCTGAAGTTCGGCGGCTGCGCGCCCAGCTTCGAGGTCGAGGCGTCCACGAACTCCTGCTCGTCGTCGATCGCAAGCATCGGATTGTGGTGGCGCTCGAACCCGATCGTCGAAGCTACCTTGAGGTCCATCCCTGGGCCGCCGCACATCGACCCGCCGAGGTGGCCCGGCCAGACCTCGATGTAGTCGGGCAGGCTCAGCAGCTCACGCAGCGTGTGGTAGATGCCACGCGCTCCCTCGGTCCGCTCGACCGCCAGG
>WQWK01000088.1 GCA_009785395.1 Conexibacteraceae bacterium | reverse complement strand
TCACTGCCCAGCACGGCGCCGTCTCGAAGTCGGCGAACGGTGAGGTGCCGACCGAGAGCAGCGACCCGTCAGCGAGAACGTTGTATGCCGAGGTGGTGCCGAGGCCGGCGCCATTGTGAGCATTGACGACGAACAGCTGGTTGGGGTTGGTCGGACGGAACTCGCTGCCGAACGGGCCGAGGCCCTGCGCCGCGTACGGCGAGCCCGGAGCCGCGTGCGGGCGGCCGCTGGGGTCGAGCGCGAAGCTGTCGATCAGCGAGGTCGTGACGCGCACGCCGGCGAGCTTGGTGTTGTTGCTGTTGAGCACGACGTCGCCCGGGCCGGAACCGTCGGGCAGCGGCACGGTCGACCCGGGGATCGGGGTCAGCTGGCCCTCGTCGTTGAGCCTGAAGCCGGTGTAGTTGCTCCCGCCCGCACCGGTGTTGGAGACGTAGACCAGGCCGTGGTTGACGGCGATGCTGTCGGGCTCCACGCCATCGGAGGAGAACGGGCTGCCCGGCACGGGGGTCAGCGACCCGCTCGCGCCGACGCGCTCGACCGAGATCTGGTTGCTGCCGGCGTCGACGGCCAGCACGAACCGGCCGTGGTCGGTGGTCTGGATTGCGCCCTGCGAGCCGAGGCCGGCGCCTGCGCCCGCCCCGCCTGCGGCGAACGGTGAACCCGCCAGCGGCGTCAGCGCGCCGTCGGCGCTGCGGCTGAAGCCGGAGATCGTGTTCGCCCCAGCCGTGTTGTTGTCGAGGTAGACGTAGCCGGCGCCGTGCTCGGGAGCCGCGGCCACGGTATCCGCCGAAGCGATCGCGGGCGCCCCGAGGGCGCCCGTCAACAGAACGAGCGGCACAGCGATACGTGTGCGTACGCGCATGTGGTCTTTCCTTCCTTCTTGTGAGTTGGTCAATGACATCCCGCGGGGATGTCATTAGGTCCACCCACGACGCGATCCGTTACACCGCGTTTCAGAATCTGGCCGGCGGCGGCGCGATCTCCGAGTAGACCGAGGCGTCGCCCTTGAGCGCGAGGCTGGGGATCCCGTCGACGCCGACCGGGATGTCTCCGGCCAGCGTGATCCGGTGCATCATGCGCGCGTGGTCGTCGTAATCGGCGACGGCGTAGTGCTGCGTGGCACGGTTGTCCCAGATCGCGATGTCACCCGGCTCCCAGTTCCAGCGGACGGTGTTCTCGAGCCTGATCACGTGGCGCTGGAGGAGCTCGAAGATCGCGTTTGAGTCGAGCGTCTGCAGACCGACGATGTTGCGGACGAAGTGGCCGAGCAGCAGCGACGGCTCGTGGGTCTCGGGATGCACACGCACGACCGGGTGCTCCGCCACGAACTCGAGCTGCTCGAACTCCTCGCGGTGGGCCCGCTGCTTGACGTCGACGCCGCCGATCTGCGGCTGGCTGCCGGCGTAGTCGTAACGGTTCGAGTGCACGGCGCGCAGGCGCTCGGCGAGGATCTTCAGCGGCGCCGGCAGCAGCTCGTAGGCGTGCACGGTGTTGGCCCACACGGTCGTGCCCCCGTACGGCGGCAGCTTCACGGCGCGCAGCACGCTGATCGCCGGGATGCGGTCGACGAACGTGACGTCCGTATGCCAGCTGTTGGCCTTGCCCTGCTCCGAGTCGATCGGCAGGACGGCGCGGCCGTCACCCGCGACGGTCGGGTGGGGCTTGGTCGGGGTTCCGAGCAGGCTCGCGAACGCGAGCTGATCCTCGGCGTCGGCCTCCAGCTGGTCGCGCAGGAAGATCACGCGATGGCGCAGGAGCGCCAGGCGCAGCTCGCGGACGACAGCGCCCGCGAGCTCGCCTGAGACGACGACTCCACCGATCTCGGCGCCGATATTTCCACCGACCTGACGGACGGTGAGGTGCTCGTACTCAGGTATTTCAGGTGCGTAGACAGCCATCGGTCACCTCGGTTGGTTGGTGTTGCCGTGTGTGGGATCTGACTCTGCCCTACTTCTTCCTCTTCGTCTTCTTGATCTTCTTGGTGCCGGTGATGGCGGGCCACTTGCCCGTGACCGAGTTCGAGAACGCGCTCGTCACGTAGGACCCGAAGTTGTACTTCGAGGGGATCTCGCCCGCCGACGCGAAGGCGTTCACCAGACCCTGCTCCTGCAGAACAGTGGTGCTCGTCACGGGGACGGGCGTGGACGGATCGTCCAGTGTCGCCTGCGAGATCACGTTCAGCGGCAGGCCCGTCACGGAAGCCCAGGCGTTGGCCCAGGTGAGCGGGTGGTTCTTCACCCAGACGTAGGCCTTGTCCACCTCGGTCAGGTAGTCCTGAATCGCCAGAACCTTCTTGGGGTTCTTCAGTGCCGTCGCCGAGGCGACCTGGTACGAGTACGGGCTGCCATAGGGGCTGCCGGTGGCGAGCACGCGGTCACCGCTCGCCTCGGCATCCTCGAGCCACGGCGACCACGTGCTGAAGGCCGCGACGCTGCCGCCGTTGAGGGCGGCAAGACCGCTGGCGCCCGAGAGGTTGTCCTTTGTCACCGAGTTCTGTGCCAGCCCCGCCTTGGCCAGCACCGTGTACAGGAAGTAGTCACCTGAGGTGCCGGTCCCAACCGCGACCGTCTTGCCGGCCAGCTGGCTGACCGAGGTGACCGTCGAGTTCTTGGGGACGAGCAGGGCGGCGTTGCTGTAGGCCGTACGCAGCGCGCCGACGATGACCTCGTTGGAGGCCGGGTTGGCGAACACCGGCGGGGCATCGCCGACGCCGCCGATGTCAAGCGAGCCGGAGGCGATCGCCTGGAGGATCGGCGGGCCCGACGTGAAGTCGGCGAACGACACGTGCAGGCCGTCCTTCAGCACACCACTGGTGCCGTTCGCCTTGATCAGCCCGGCAGCCTCGAGGACCGCCTCGGCGCCGGTGCCGGCCTGGTCGCCCACGTTCAGGACCGTGCCGCTCAGCTTCTTGGCCGCGGTCACGACCTTCGCGGTCGGCTTGCTGCTGGCGCTCGCGTGCCCGGTCTCAAGCGCAGCGGCATCCGAGGCGCCCAGCGCGGCGGTCGCGAGCGCGACCGTCGAGATTCCGGCCGCCAAACCAAACGTTGCGCGGCCTGTGCGATTTACTCTCAATGCACTACACCTTTCCTATTGACGCCAAGCTCGGTGAGCAGGCGGATTCGCGTTTCGACGAGTTCGTCGTGTTCCCGCTCGCGCGGGCGTGGGAGCATCACGCGCTCCTCATGGGCGATGTGCCCATCTGCCAGCAGCACGACCCGGTCGGCGAGCGCAAGCGCTTCGTCGACGTCATGCGTGACCAGCAAGATCGCGGGACGGTGGCGCTGCCAGAGGTCGAGGACCAGCTCATGCATGGTCAGCCGTGTCAGCGCGTCCAGGGCGCCGAAGGGCTCGTCGAGCAGCATCAGCCGGGGCTCGCGCACCAGCGCGCGGGCCAGGGAGACGCGCTGCGCCTCGCCCCCGGAGAGCGTCAGCGGCCAGGCGCGGAGGTGGTCCGCGAGACCGACCTCGGCAAGCGCAGCCTCGGCGATCTGCACGCGGCGCTCGTCCCGCAGGCCGAGCACGACGTTCTCCAGCACGCGCCGCCACGGCAGCAGGCGCGGGTCCTGGAAGGCGACCGCCGTGGCCCCGTTGACGGCGACGCCGCCGTCGGCCTCCGTGTCGAGCCCGGCCAGGATCCGCAGCAGTGTCGACTTGCCCGAGCCGCTGCGGCCGATCAGGGCAACGATCTCTCCGGCGCGGATGTCCAGGTCGATTCCGCCGAGCACGACCTTTCCGTCGAAGGCACGCGAGAGGTTCCTGACGCTGACGACCGCATCCGACGCCGGCGGACTCGAGGCTGTGTCGGTACGCAGCGCCGTCATCGGACAACCAGGTCGGTCCGCCAGGCGAGCGCGCGGCGCTCGAGCACCCGCACGATCCAGTCGGTCAGCAGGCCGAGCAGCGTGTAGACGATCAGCGCGACGAAGATCACGTCGTTGCGCAGGAAGGTTTCGGCCTGGTTGATCATGGCGCCGAGGCCGGCGCTCGCGGCGATCTGCTCGGCGACGACGAGTGACAGCCACGCGCTCGCGAGGCTCAGCCGCAGGCCGACCAGTGCCTGCGGGAGCGCGCCCGGAAGCACGATGTGACGCAGCCGCTCCGTGCGGGAGATCTGCAGCACCTTGCCGAGGTCGTACAGGCGCGTGTCGATCGAGCGGACACCGGCGGAGGCGTTCAGATACAGCGGAATCGCGGCGGCGAGCGCGATCAGCAGGATCTTCGGGAAGGTGCCGATGCCGAACCAGATGATGAAGACCGGGATCAGGCCGAACAGCGGCAACGTCCGGATCGATTGGGCCAGCGGGTCGATGGTGACATCGGCTGTGGCGTTGAGGCCGACGAGCAGCGCCAGCAGGATCGCCACGGTCGCCCCGGCCGCGAAGCCGATCGCGAAGCGCTCGGCTGAGACCAGCAGCGCCCCCTGCAGGCTTCCGAATGCGGGGATCGGGTGGGCGATCAGGTTGTAGCCGGTGTTGACGACGGTGCTCGGCGGCGGCAGCTTCGTCGGTGAGATGAGCTTGAAGACATGTGTCAGCTGCCAGATCGCGAGCACCGCGATGGGGCTCACCCAGCGCGCGAATCTCCGGTCGGCGTACCTGCGGCGCCCGCGTGGCGGCCGCGTCACCACGGCAGGCTCAGCGGGCCGAAGGCCGACAAGCGGCCGCGCGTCTCCGTCTATCGCACTCATCAGGGTCCTCCTAGCCGAGGTGTCGGTTGGTCAGGTTTGGGCGCGCCGGCAGGCGAAGCAGCGGCGAGCCTGCCGCAGCAAGGTGTAACAGCGACTTGAGAAAGTCAATAGACTTTGTTGCCTTTAGTACCCGATCGGGTTATGCGGAGCACCGCGCCCGCTTGGCGCGGTGCTCAGCCCTGCCGGATCAGCGCGAGCGCGGAGCCGAGGTCCTCGGCAAGGGGCGCGTTCACGTGCAGCGCCGTGAGCTCGAGCACGCGGCGCGGCGGCGAGCCGGCGGGGCTGATGACCACCAGCTGCTGGGCACGCTGACGGAGGCGCATGGCGACGTCGTGAAGCAGGGAGACAGCGGTGCTGTCGAGATAGCCGACGCCCGCGAGGTCGACGATCAGGCCGTCACCGGTGTTCGGCTGGGCGAAGATCGCCTCGGCGACGCGGGCGATGTTCGAGAGGTCGATCTCGCCGGTCACGGAGACGACCATCGTGCCGCCGTGCTCGCTGACGCTGACCCTCGCGAGTCCTCGTGAGTCACCGCCGAGCGGGCCCTGATCCGGGCTCCCGCGATCCGTCATGACGGCAGTATCGCCGCTTGCGGTCCCTTCGCCGGCAGCGAGCGCCGCATGGTCACGGTCGTGCTGTCGGTCCCGCGTTCGATCACGAGCTCATCCGCAAGCCGCTTCATCAGCGGCAGGCCGCGGCCGCCGGTGTGTCCCCGCGGCGCGCGCCAGCGACCGTGGTCGCGGATCGTCAGCCGCAGCTCGTCGCCGTCGCGCGTGGCCTGCGCCTCGAAGGTGGCGTCGGCGGGGCCGTAGGCGTGGCGCACTACGTTGGTGCATGCCTCGCTCCATGCGACCTCGAGGTCCGAGCGCGCCACCGAGTCGAGGTCCGGCGCGTTCTCCTCGAGCCACGCCCGCAGCCGGTGGCGGGCGAGCGTGACCGAGTGCGCCGTGGCGGGAAGTGTCAGCTCGAGCGGGCCGACGGCGGCCTCGAGCAGCTGCACGGCCAGCACCGCCACGTCGTCATCCCGGCCCTCCGTGGTGGCCGTCGCCTGCAGCACGTGCTCACAGGTTGCGTGGACCTCACCCGGAGCGCCTGCGAGCGCGTCGAGCAGGCGATCGAAGCTCCGCGTGATGGGCTCGCCGCGGCGCTCGACGAGGCCGTCGGTGAACAGCAGCAGGGTCTCCCCCGGCCTGATCGCATACACCTCCTGGCTCGGCGGCTCCTCTGGATCGACACCGAGCGGCAGCGTGCGCTCCGTCTCCAGGAAGCGGACGCTGCCGTCGACATCGCGCAGGGCCGGTGGCGGGTGACCCGCGCGCGCCAGCGTGACGGTGCTCGCGGCGGCGTCGATCACGACGAACAACAGGGTCGCGACCATGCCCGGGCCGCGGGTGGCGTGCACGACCCGATCGAGCTGACGCAGCGCCTCCTCGGGGCTGTGGCCCTCGATCGCAAAGGCTCGCAGCGCGTTGCGCAGCTCGCTCATCGTGATCGCCGCCCGGATTCCGTGACCGACGACGTCCCCGATCATCACGGCGGTGCGGTCGCCGTCCAGCTCGACGGCGTCGTACCAGTCTCCGCCCACCTGGGGAGCCAGGCCGGCCGGCATGTAACGGGCCGCCACCTGGATGCGTGGGTGCAGCGGCAGCCGGTCCGGAAGCAGGCTGTGCTGGAGCGTCTCGACGAGCAGGCGCCCGTCGGCGTAACGCTGGGCGTGGTCGACCGCGAGCGCCATCCGCTCGGCCGCCAGCGTCAGCAGCTCGAGGTCGCCCTGGCCGAAGCGGCCCGGGTCGCGGGCGGCAAGCAGCAGCAGGCCCATCAGCTCGCCGGCCGACAGCAGCGGCACCGCCATCATGCTCGCGAACGAGCCATCGAGCCCTGCGGCCGCGGCCTCGTCGGCGTCGAGCTCGCCGGCGAGCAGGATCGCCGCGCGCCTGGTCGCCGCGATCCTGCCGAGAACGTCCTCGCCCACCCGCACTCGGTCATCCTGCACCGCCAGCGGCAGGCTGCCCGTGTGCGCTCGCACCGTCAGACCCGGAAGGTTCTCGTCGCGCAGCAGCAACGCCGCCGCGTCGGCGCCGAAGAGCTCTGCGCTGCGGTCCACGAGCTCGGTCGCGAGGCCGCCCAGCTCGAGGTTGCTGATCGCCGCGTCCGAGAGGATCTGGAGCGTCCGCACGGCCCGGGCGACCGCCTCGGCCTCGGCGCGGGCGCGCGATTCGCGCACGCGCTCACCGCGCTCGCGGTAAAGCTCGACGAACACCGCCACCTTGGCCCGCAGGATCTCCGGCTCGAACGGCTTGACCACGTAGTCCACCGCGCCGGACTCGTAGGCGAGCGCGACGTCCTCGACCTCGCTCGCCTGCGGCGTCATGAAGATGATCGGGACGTGGCGTGTCGCCGGCCGCGAGCGGATGATGCGCGCCGTCTGCAGCCCGTCCATCCCGGCCATCCGCACGTCGAGCAGGATCACCGAGCACTCCGTGTGCTCCAGCTCCCGGACCGCCTGCTCGCCGGACTCGGCCAGCACCAGCGGCTCGCCCAGCGGCTCGAGCACCGCGCGCAGGGCCGCAAGGCTCTCCCGATGGTCGTCGACCAGCAGGATGCTGCCGCTGCGCCCGGTGGGGTGCTGCCCCGTGGGGTCAGTCATGGATCCAGCCGCGGACCATCGTGAGCAGCTTAACGGTCGATGGTGGGCGCGGGGCGGTGATCGCGGCGTTATGGGAGTTATCGGCGGTCCACCGGCCGATGCGGCGCTTCGCGTTATCCTAGGTTGTTCCTCGTCACGAGGAGCACCACCCGCGCCCGTAGCTCAGCTGGATAGAGCGTCGGTCTACGGAACCGAAGGTCAGGGGTTCGAATCCCTTCGGGCGCGCTGTTGTGATGTCTCGGGACATATGTCTCACATGTCTCGGGACATTGGTCTCATTTTGTGGAGCTCGGCCAGCGCCCGGGCTCTTTTTGTTGGTTGCGCCAGTAGCTCTTGTTGGGCTGGATGAGGTGGGTTGAGAGGACCTGGCCGGTGTCGAGCTCGATGACGGTGATGTGGTGGTCGTCGGCGAGCGCGAGCACGCGTTTGCGGGT
>WQWK01000087.1 GCA_009785395.1 Conexibacteraceae bacterium | reverse complement strand
CGTCCAGCTTGCGCCCGACATTGACGGCCGCGAACAGCACGTCACCAAGCTCGTGGAAGCGCTCCTCGCGGTCGCGCGCGGCGCTCAGCTCGTCCAGCTCGTCGCGCACCGACTGCAGCGGCCCCTCGACGCCCTCGAAGTCGAACCCGCTCGAGGCGGCGCGCCGCTGCACCTTGCGCGCGTACAGCGGGCCCGGCAGGTTCTCCGGCACCTCGCCGAACACGCCCGGCTCGCGCCCGGCCTCATCGGACTTGATCGCGTCCCAGTTGCGCAGGACCTCCGCCGCGCTGGCGACCTCGGCCTCGCCGTAGACGTGCGGGTGGCGGCGGATCAGCTTCTCGCTCGCATGCCGGGCGACGGCCGCCAGATTGCCGGCGCCGCGCTCCTCGAGCAGCAGCGCCAGGAAGTGCACCTGGAAGAGCACATCGCCGAGCTCGTCCAGCAGCTTGGCGTCGTCGCGCCGCTCTGCGGCGTCGGCTAGCTCGTAGGCCTCCTCGACCGTGTGCGGGACGATCGTGCGCTCGTCCTGCTCACGGTCCCAGGGACATTCGCGCCGCAGGCGGCGCGTGATCTCGTCCAGACGACCGAGTGCGGCGGTGATCTCCGTTTCGCCGGAGATCACTGCCTCACTTGTGGTCGGAGGTCACCACCGGCTCAGTGGCCGGTGGTGGTCGTTCCGGCGCCGGTCGTCGTCGTGGCCGCGCCCGTGCCGGTCGTCGTCGTGCCGGTCAGGGTCGTGTTGCCGGTGGTCGTGGTCGGCGTCGTCGGGGCCGGCGTCGTCGTCGTCCGCGGCGCAACATAGTTGGCGCAGTTGCTCACCGAGTAGGTCCGGCGGCAGAAGGTGCGGTGCTGCCAGTGCTTCTTGGCGGTGTCGTTGACCCGCGTCTGTGCGGCCGTCTGCTCCTGGCTGGTGAGCAGCTGCTTGATCGTCGGCTTCGCCTTCTCCAGCGGCTCCTGCTTCGCCGGCGTGATCTTGGTGACCTCGGCGACGTAGTACCCGAAGATGCCCTTGATCGGCCCGAGCAGCTTGTTCACCGGGTTGTTGAACAGCTGCGTGTTGACAGCCGCCTCTTCCTGGTTGTTCGTGACGCCCTGGAGCAGACCGCCGTTGGCCTTGGCCGACGCGTCCTCCGCGTACTGCTTGGCGACGGCGTCCCAGCTCGTGCCCGACTTCAGGGCGTTGTAGGCGGACTGCGCGTCAGCCTGCGTCTTGATGCGGATCAGGTGGACGTCGCGTGACTCCGGGGTTCCGAACTCGGTCTTGTGCTTCTCGTAGTAAGCCTGGATCGCGGCGTCGTCGACGGGGCGCTCGTGCTTCTTGAGCAGCTTCGCGAAGATCTGGTTGACGCGGACCTGGAAGAGGATGTCCTCCTTGGTCTCGCCGCTGGACTTGAGGTAGGTCTGGAAGGCGGCCTCGGTCGGGAACTGCGCCTTCTTGGCCTTGTCGAAGTCCTTCTGCAGCTGCTCGTCCGTGTACTTGATCCCAAGTCGGTGCGCCTCGCCCTGGTACCAGTAGCCCTCGATCAGGAAGGCCATGACCTCACCCTTGAACTGGGTGAAGACCTGGTTGCAATCCTTACGCAGCGTGGCGTCGGGCGTCTTGGCAAGCGTCGGGACGTCGTGGCGAATCTGGCTGATGCAGCTCTTGAACTCGGGCGGGTCGTTGGCGACGATGACCGGCTCGACCTGGCCCTGCTGGGCGGCCTGAGCAGCCTGGTCCTTGGCGGCGACGTACATCCAGTGATTGAACGCGCTGAGGGTGATGGGGTTGCCGGCGACGGTGGCCACCGAACCGCTGGGGATGGTGGAGGATGATCCACCGCACGCGGCCACAGCGACCGCGATCACAAAAAAGGCGGCAAGCGCCGCGAGCTTCCGAGAGATTCGCATTGGCGGTGATCGTAGCGGCCCGCTCCGGTATAGGCGGTGTGATGGCGCCTAACTTATGAGCTTCTTCGGCTGTGATAACGCGCGCAAAGCCTTGTGTGCACACAACTCTCAACGTCTGCCCGCTCACCCCAGCCGCTGCGCCGCCGCAGTGGCTTCACGCGGGCCGGCGGCGGCTTCACACTGCCGCCGGCTGCTCCGCGGCCGCCTGCATCACGGACAGCAGCGCGTCGGCCACCCGCACGACCTCGCGGAACTGCGAGCCGGCGTCAGCGGCCACCCGCACCGACAACTGCGACCGGCCCGACTCGTACAGCGCCTCCGGGATCTCGGCGCGCAGCGCCTTCACGCGCGTGGAGTCGAGCTCGATCGGCGTGACCGCCAGGCGCCCGCCCTTGAACGACACCGCCGTGGCCCCCGCCTGCCCGAGCTTGATCCGCGCAATCTGCAGCAGCAGCAGGTTCTCCAGCGGCTCGGGCACCTCGCCGAAGCGGTCGAGCAGCTCCTCGCGCAGCAGCCCGATCTCGGCCACCTCGCGCGCGGCCGCGATGCGCCGGTGCACGTCGACCTTCGCCTGCTCGTACGGGATGTAATCGGCCGGCACGTACGCGTCGACGCCGACCTCGAGCCGCACCGGCTCCCAATCCTCATCCTCCAGCCCGCCGCCGTCGGCCGCCGCCTGCGCGGCCTGGACGGCGTCGTCGAGCATCTGCATGTAGAGCTCGAACCCGAGCGCCGCGACGTGCCCGGACTGCTCGTCCCCCAGGAGGTTCCCGGCGCCGCGGATCTCCAGGTCTCGCATCGCGACCTTGAACCCGGCCCCCAGCTCCGTGTAGTCGCTCAGCGCGGACAGCCGCTGCGCCGCCTCCGACGTCAGCGCCGCCGATGACGGGTACAGCAGGTACGCGTACGCGCGCTCGCGCGAGCGCCCCACGCGCCCGCGGATCTGGTACAGCTGCGAGAGCCCGAACATGTCGGCGCGCTCGACGATCAGCGTGTTGGCCTGCGGGATGTCGATCCCGGACTCGATGATCGACGTCGCGACCAGCACATCGGCGTCGCCGCGCAGGAACGCGAGCATCCGCCTCTCCAGCGTCGCGTCGTCCATCTGGCCGTGCGCGACCTCGAACCGCATCTGCGGGAGCAGGCCCCGCAGGCGCTCGGCCGTCTCGTCGATCGACTCGACGCGGTTGTGCAGGAAGAACGCCTGCCCCCCGCGCTGGTGCTCGCGCAGCAGCGCGGCCTTCACGAGCTCCTCGTCGTACTCGCCGACATAGGTCTTGACCGGGCGCCGGCCCTCCGGCGCGGTCTCGATCACGCTGATGTCACGGATCCCGGCCAGCGACATCTGCAGCGTGCGCGGGATCGGTGTGGCGCTCATCGCGATCACGTCGACCCGCAGCTTCAGCTGCTTCAAGAGCTCCTTCTGCTTGACGCCGAACCGCTGCTCCTCGTCGACGATCAGCAGCCCCAGGTCCTTCGCGCGGACGTCGCGCGACAGCAGCCGGTGCGTCCCGATCAGGATGTCCACCTCGCCCCGCCCGAACGCCGAGATCGACGCCTTCTGCTCGGCCGCCGGCCGGAAGCGCGAGACGTGCTCGATCCGCACCGGGTAGTCCTTCAGCCGCTCGGAGAACGTGCCGTAGTGCTGCTGCGCGAGGATCGTCGTCGGCACCAGCACCATCACCTGCTTGCCGTCCTGCGCCGACTTGAACGCCGCCCGCAGCGCCACCTCGGTCTTGCCGTAGCCGACATCGCCGCAGATCAGGCGGTCCATCGGCCGCGGCGCCTCCATGTCCGCCTTGACGAACTCGATCGCGTCGCGCTGGTCCGGCGTCTCCGTGTAGGGGAACGCGTTCTCGAAGTCGACCTGCCACTCCGTATCCGGCGGGAACGCGTGGCCCTCGCGCCGCTTGCGCTCGGCGTACAGGTTCAGCAGCTCGCCCGCCATCTCCTGGGCTGCCCGCCGCGCCCGTGCCTTGAGCGTGTCCCAGCGCGTGCCGCCGAGCTTCGACAGCGACGGCCCGCCGTCCCCGCCGCCGCCGATGTAACGGCTGATCTTGGCGAGCTGCTCGACCGGCATGAACACGCGGTCGGTGCCGGCGTACTCGAGGTTCAGGTAGTCGCGCGTGACGCCCGCGACGGTCTTGGTGTCGAACCCGGCGAATCGCGCGACCCCGTGGTCCTCGTGCACGACGATGTCCCCGGTCCGCAGCTCCGCGAACGAGCGCAGCACCCCGCGCCTGCCGACCCGCACCGGCCCCTCCGGCGCCCGCCGGCGGCGGAACAGCCGGTGCTCGGGGATCACCGCGAGGTGGAACTGCGGCGCGATGAAGCCCTCGCGCAGGCGGGCGTGTGCAAAGACGAGCGGCCCCGCTTGGCCACCCGTCTTTCCTGACGTCTCCCCCAGCCACTCCACCTTGAGCCGCCCGAGGTTGTAGGCCGCGCGCTCGCCCTCGCCCCTGACCGCCCAGGTGACGATCGTGCGGTAGCCGGAGCGGGTGAGCTTCTCGAGTTCGGGCTCGGCGTCGCGGACGCTGCGCGCGCCGACCTCGGCCGCCTGGCCGCGGAACTGGAACGGCTGCTCCTGATCGATCGATGAGAGCCGGATCTTCGTGCGGGCGTCCAGCTCGGCCGTGATCGCTTCGGGCGCGACGTAGAGGTGGTGGGCCTCGGTGTCGTGGAAGGCGGTCGTCACGTCCTGCCAGTGATCGGCGAGCGCCGGCGGCACCTCCTCCTCGGCGGCGAGCAGCACCTGCGCACTCGGGTCGACCAGCTCGAGGAACGTCCTGAAGTCCTCGACCGGCAACAGCTCCGTGATGTCGGGCCGGTTCTCCTCCGATTCGCCGGCCGCGAGCTCGGCCAGATCGCGGTACTCCACCGCGAGCTCGGCGGCGGGCGCCACCTCGACCTCGTCCGCGTCGCCGAGCGAGCGCTGTGTGAACGTGCTGAACCAGCGCAGCGTCTCGATCTCGTCGCCGAACAGGTCGACGCGCACGGCACGGTCCTCGGTCGAGGGGAAGACGTCCAGCAGGCCGCCGCGGATCGCGAACTGGCCGCGGTCCTCGACCTGGTCGACGCGCTCGTAGCCGGCGGCGACGAGGTCCGCGGCGGTCTCGTCGAGGTCCATCAGCTCGCCCTTGCGCAGCGTGAAGCCGTGCGGTCGCAGTGATGGATCGGGCACCTTCTCGGAGAGCGCGACGGCGCTCACCACGACGACGGGAGAGAAACCCACCGTGGCGGTGGGTTTCTCTCCCGTCACCGTCGCACCGCCCTCGCCCGCGGCCGCATCGCCCTCCCCCAGCAGCGCATCGAGCGCCGCGATCCGCTGCCCGATCAGGTGCGCGGGCGGCGCCAGGTGCGACTCGTATGTGACGCCGCGGCTCGGGTAGTAGCGCACGCGGCGCGGTGCCAGCCAGGCCCGGAGGCTCGACGCCAGCTCGCGCGCCTGGCGGTCGTCGCCGGCGACCACGATCGCCGGTGTGGCCTGATCGCGGTCCAGCAAGGCCGCGATCAGGAAGGGCCGCAGCGACACCGACACGAAGGCGCGGCCGCCCTCGGCGTGCAGTCGCCCGGTCTGCGGATCGTCGTCCGCGTGGTGAAGCAGCGAGGAGAGCATGCGCGCCCTCCGTAGCTAAGCAGAGCCGGGCGCTAGCTCAGCAGTTGCTCCACGGCGTCGGCCGCGGAATCGATCAGCGCCTGGACCGCCTCGCGCGGCTCCTTGAACTTGCCGAGCACGTAGGCGGCCACGCGGTCCGGGTCGGTCGTCGGGGGCCTGCCGACGCCGACGCGCACGCGCTGGAAGTCCCCGGTGCCGAGTGCCGACTTCACCGACCTCAGGCCGTTGTGCCCGGCCAGGCCGCCGCCGACGCGGCTGCGGATCTGGCCGAACGGCAGGTCGATCTCGTCATGGATCACGATCAGGCGGTCCGGCTCGACGTGCAGCTCGCCGCGCGCCGGGCCCACCGACTTGCCCGCATCGTTCATGTAGGTCTGCGGCATCAGGATCGCGACGCGCGTGATCCGGTCGTGGCCGCCGTTCGGGAGCACGACACGGCCGTCCGTGATCAATCCGCGGTATTTGGACCTGGGTTTGCCGAGCTCCCAGCGGGCACGCAGGCGCTCGGCCACGTCGAAGCCGACGTTGTGTGGCGAGCCCTCGTATTGGGGGCCCGGGTTACCCAGGCCGACGATCAGCCAGTCGACAGGCGCCAGCGACATTCGCCGCTGGTGCCGCTACTCGCCGGCTTCGGCTTCGTCATCGCCCTCGGCCGCGCCCTCGCCGACAACCTCGGTCTCGGTCTCGAGCTCGTCGGCCGCCTCATCGGCGAGCATCCCGCGCGAGGTGCGGATCGTCGCGATCACGAGGTCCGGGTCGCCGATGATGGTGGTCCCCTCGGGCGGCTTGAGGTCGCCGAGCGTGACGCTGCCGTTGACCTCGAGCCCGGCGATGCTGTGCTGGATCACATCGGGGATCGCGGTCGGCTTCGCCTCGAGCGTGACCTCACGGATCGTGTTGTCGAGGACGCCGCCGGTCTTGACGTCGGACTCGTCGATATCGATCAGCTCGATTGCAACCTGGGTCTGGATCGGCTTGTTGAGGTCGACGCGCAGCAGGTCGACGTGCATCGTCTCGCCACTGACGGGGTGACGGACGCGCTCCTTGAGCACGACGGGCTCGGCCGCGGCGTCGTCGATCTGGAGGTCGATGACGGCGCTGGCATGGGCGAGTGTGTTGCGCAGCACGCGGGCGTCGATCTGGAAGGAGACCGGGTCCTTCCCACCGCCGTAGACGGTGCCGAGGACCAGGCCTTCGCGACGCGCACGGCGCGCACCGCGCGAGCCGACGGGCTCGCGGCTGGTGGCTAGAAGGCTTGTGGACTGTTCAGACATAAGTGCGCTCGATGGTAGCGGGGCGTGGAAGTTTCGGAATTCTCACTAGACGTGCTTTAGCTTGGCGGTAACCTACGCCTATGACGGACTTCCAGGTGATGCTGTTCCTCGTCGGGGTTCACATCTTTGGGTTCATCGCAGTCGGGCTGCTGATGCTTCCAGCGCTGCGCGACGACAACGCCGATTCCGGTGACGACGGCGGCAACTCTGACGACGGCTGGGGCAACCGCCCCAACGTCAAGCCTGACCCCAGCCGCTGGCCAGGCGGCGGGATCCCGCTGCCCGACGCCGACCAGTCCGCGGTGCGTCTGCGCGGGTCCGAGAAGCTCGGTGACAAGCTCTCACGGCCCGAGCGCCGGCCCGTCCGCGAGCCCGCCCGGCCTCGCAAGCCGGTTCGCGCCAACGACTGAGCCGCGTCAGAGGTAATCAGGCCGCGCTGATCAGGCCGCGTCGCTGAGCTCGAGGAAGCGCTCGACCGACGCCTCCTGATGCGCGATCTGCTCCGCGAGCGCGTGGGCGTGGCGAGCCGAGCGCTCCATGAAGTCGATCACGCAGCCCTCCGGGTCCTCGGCCAGCTGGTAGACGTGCGCGACCTCCTGCTGGATGCAGGCGATGCCCACGGGTGGCTGACCGCCGGCCAGCGTGCGCGCGTTGCAGACCGGTGTGACGATCATCTGCGAGTCGGGCGCGACCAGCGCCGTCGGCAGCAGCCGCGGCAGCGGGGCCGGGGCTTGCAGCTCGACCGAGGTCTGGGTGACGACGCTGCCGAGCACCCCGGCGAGTGCCTCGCGCCAGAGCGCGAGCACGACGTCGGCCCCGAGCACCGCGTCGCGGAGCGTGCGGGCCTGCTCGCCGTAGAGGCGCTCGGCGTCATCGCGGTCGGCGGCGTCGGCCAGATCGAGGTCGCAGGGGACGCGGAGCAGATCCCCCGCGGACACGTGCGAGCCGGCGCCGATGGCGCCTGGCGTCAGATACGTCTGCAGCGTGCCGAGGTCGCGGCGCGCGTGGAAGATCACCGTGATCACATCGCTCACCGGCAGCCCGCCGATCGGCAGGGACAGGCTGACCGCCGACGCGGCGTCGAGCAGGGCGCGCT
>WQWK01000086.1 GCA_009785395.1 Conexibacteraceae bacterium | reverse complement strand
GCGCCTCGGCCTGCTGATCGCGTGGACCGCGGACCGCTGCGCGGAGCGCGCCGCGGCGGCCGGAGCCCGCACGGTGCTGCCGGAGATGAAGCTCGTCACCGAGCGACTGATCGCAGACGTGACGGGCGCCGGGCTCGAGCTGATCGTCTGGGACTTCATGGCCGTCCGTGACGGCTCGCTGCTGGCCGACGACCGGATCGCGGGCGTGATCACCGACGACGTTCCGGGAGCGCTGGCCGCGAACTTGACGCGTTAAACGTCCGCGTGTAGATTGTCGACAAGCGGACAGGTGATTTGAGGAGCACCTGTCGGCAACGGAGGACGGAGGAGCGAGGGTGTCGGATTCGTCGGATCGCTGGAGTCTGCCGGTAGTCGCACGTACGTCGATGCCGGACGTGGTGCTCCGCGAGCTGCGTGACGCGATCATTGACAGCCGGATCGCTCAGGGCGACCAGCTGCATGAAGTTGAGCTCGCATCGATGTTCGGCACCAGTCGCGGCGTGATTCGCGAGGCCTCACGTCAGCTGGTGCAGGAGGGTCTCGTCGACCATGTGCCGCACCGCGGCGCGTTTGTCCGCACGCTCACGATCGACGACGCGATCGACGTGTACACCGCGCGTCTGGTCATCGAATCAGGTGCCGCACGGCTCGCGCTCGCCGAGAGCGACGGGCTCGATGTCTCCACGCTCGCCGAAGCGATCGCGCGGATGCGCGCGGTGAAGGGCAGCAGAGGCCGGGCCAACGAGGAGATGATCGCGGCTGACATCGACTTCCATCGGCGGCTCGTCGCGCTTTCCCGGAGCGCGCGACTCGCCCGGACTCATGAGACGCTGATGGCGGAGACGGCGATGCTGCTGCGCCACCAGCCCGTCTACCCGGCCGCGGATTACGTGGCCGACCACACAAAGCTGCTGGTGGCGTTTGAACGCCGCGATCCGCAGACGCCTGAGCTCGTCGCCGAACACCTGCGCCTCTCGGTGCGGCTGATCGTCGAGGAGCTCGAGCGCGAGAGCGCCGAGCGCACAAGACAGCGGGACCGGAGGGCTCCGCGGAAACAACCGATGGGAGACAGAAAATGAGCACGCCAGAACGCGGTGCGTTGACCGACCAAGACGCAGCGCCGAGCGTGCTGACCCGTCGTGAGGCGCTCCGTGGCGCAGTCGTGGGTGGCGCGATGCTCGCTGGGGCGTCGTTGCTCACCCCGGCGAGCGCCTCAGCCAGCGTCGCGAAGAGCAAGATCAAGTCCGGAGGAGCACTGCGCGTCGGCGCGACCGGCGGCGGAGCCCAGGACAGCATCGACGCCCACTTTGCGACCTCGGATCCTGACATCGCGCGACTGAACCAGCTCTACGAGCCGCTCCTGGTTCGCGACCCGCAGTTCAACCTGAAGTATCTGGTCGCTGAGTCGATGACCCCGGCCCACACCCCCGACGTGTGGACAGTGAAGCTGCGCAAGGGCGTGACCTTCCACAACGGCAAACCGGTGACGGCGGATGACGTGCTCTTCTCGATCGCACGGATCATCAACCCCAAGAAGCCGGGAACGGGCGCCGCGTCGATCGGCTACATCGATCTGAAGAAGAGCAAGAAGATCGACACTCACACGGTTCGGATCGCGCTGCAGTACCCGAACATCGGCTTCCCGGACGACATCGGCCAGTACTTCAACGGGATCGTTCCGGTCGGCTACAACCCCAAGCACCCGATCGGAACCGGGCCGTTCGAGTTCAAGAGCTTCTCTCCCGGCGTCCAGAGCGTCTTCAACCGGTACCCGCACTATTGGCAGGGCCCGGCGCTCGTCGACTCGGTCACGATCCTCGACTTCGCCGACGACACGTCGAAGGTGAACGCGCTCCTGGGTGGGCAGGTCGACTGCATCACCAACCTGCCGGCCGCTCAGATCTCGCAGATCAAGGGCACCTCGGGCATGGCGGCCCTGATCTCGCAGTGCGGCGCCTGGCAGCCGTTCACGATGCGCGTCGATCAGGCGCCGTTCAACGACGTTCGCGTACGTCAGGCGTTCCGGCTGATCGTCGACCGTCGCCAGATGGTCGAGCAGGCGCTGCTCGGGCAGGGGCACGAGGCCAACGATCTCTACGCGCGGTATGACCCGGCATATGACAGCGCGTTGCCGCAGCGTCAGCAGGATCTCGAGCAGGCGAAGTTCCTGCTCAAGAAGGCGGGGCATGCGAACCTGAAGGTGAACCTGACGACGGCTGACATCTACCAGGGGATCGTGGAGGCCGCCCAGGTGTTCGCGCAGCAGGCGAAGGGCGCGGGCGTCACGGTCAACCTGCAGAAGGTGGACCCGACGACGTTCTACGGGCCGAACTATCTGAAGTGGCCGTTCGCGCAGGACTTCTGGTTCACGCGCAACTACCTGCCCCAGGTCGAACAGGGAAGCCTCCCGAACTCGCCGTTCAACGAGACGCACTGGGCCAACCCGCAGTTCCAGAAGCTCATCAAGGAGGCGCAGGCGACCGTCGACACGTCAAAGCGGACAGAGTTGCTGCACGCGGCCCAGAAGCTCGAGTACGAAAGCGGCGGCTACATCGTGTGGTCGTTCAGTAACCAGATCGACGCCTACAGCACGAAGGTGAGCGGCTTCACCCCGGCGCGGTCGGGCGAGCCCCTTACGAACTACGGCTTCTACCGAGTGGGCTTTGTCGGTTAGGTTCTTCGCGACGAGGATCTTCTTCGGGATCCTCACCCTGTTCCTCGTCTCGGTCGTCGTGTTCGCGGCGACCCAGGCGCTGCCAGGAAACGCTGCACAGGCGATTCTCGGCAAGCAGGCCACGCCGGAGGCGCTCGCCGCCCTGACGCGCCAGCTGCACCTTGATCAGTCGCCCGTGCAGCAGTACCTGCACTGGCTTGGCGGGCTGCTGAGCGGCAACCTCGGGACCTCGGCGGCAACCCAGGAGCCGGTCAGTCAGCTGATCGGCTCCCGGCTGCTGAACTCCGGCTTCCTCGTCCTCGTCTCGGCGCTGGTCGCGCTGCCGCTGTCACTGCTGCTCGGCGTGCTGATGGCGATGCGCCGCGACAGGGCTGTCGATCACACGTTGTCGATGGTCTCGCTCGTCCTCGCCGGCCTGCCCGAGTTCGTCATCGGGATCCTGCTGGTGGTCGTGTTCGCGACCAACTTCCTGCACGTCTTTCCAGCGGTCTCGCTGATACCGCCCGGCTCGTACGCGTGGAACAACATCAAGGTCGTGATCCTTCCAGCCGCGACGCTCGTGCTTGCCGTGACGCCGTACATCAGCCGCATCATGCGCGGCTCGATGATCGAGGTGCTGGAGAGCGACTACGTCACGATGGCGCGTCTGAAGGGACTCTCGGAGCGGACCGTGATCTGGCGCCACGCGGTGCCGAACGCGATCGTGCCGGCGATTCAGGTCTCGGCGCTCCAGCTCGCGTGGATGGCCGGCGGCGTGGTCGTCGTTGAGTACGTGTTCACCTTCCCGGGGATCGGGTCGCTGCTGGTCAGCTCTGTCGCCGACAGGGACGTCCCGACCGTCCAAGCGCTCTCGCTGATCATCGCCGGGGTGTACGTCGTGGTGAACCTCGTGGCCGACGTCGCGACGATCCTGATCACGCCAAGGCTGAGGACCGCCGGGCGATGAGTACTTCAACTGTCGCCATCGATCGGACCGCAGAGCCCACGGCCCCGCCGAAACTGAGCCAGCGCCAGTGGCTACAGGTTCTGCGCAACGCGTCCAGGCTGACGCGAACCCGCGTCGGCCTGGTGATCGTGCTGGTGATGACGGCGGTGGCGCTGGTCGGTCCGCTGTTCGCGCCGCACTCGCCGACCCAGTTCGTCGGGATTCCCAACTCGGCGCCTTCGGGCAACGCAATCCTCGGCACCGACGCGCTCGGCCGCGACGTGTTCACCCGCTTCCTCTACGGCGGGCGGACGGTGATCGGCCTCTCACTCGCGACGACCTTCATCGGCGTCTCGCTCGGCGTGATCATCGGCCTGACGGCCGCGTACGCCGGCGGCGTCGTCGACGAGGTGCTCATGCGGATCTCCGACGTGTTCCTCGCGTTTCCGCAGATCCTGTTCGCGCTGCTGCTGATCGCCGCCCTCGGCCCGCACATCTGGCTGCTGGTGGTGGCGGTGTCGATCTCGCACGCCCCCCGAGTCGCGCGGGTGATGCGGGGAGCGGGCCTGCAGGTGGTGGAGCGTGACTTCGTCAAGGCCGCGGAGGCCGTCGGCGAGAAACGACGGCGCATCGTCCTCGGCGAGCTGTTGCCGAACGTCTCAAGCCCGCTGATGGTCGAGATCGGCCTGCGGCTCACGTACTCGATCGGACTGATCGCCGCCCTCAGCTTCATGGGGTTCGGCCTGCAGCCGCCACAGGCCGATTGGGGTCTGATGATCAACGAGAACCGGCTGGCGCTGATCACGCAACCGTGGTCGGTCCTGGCTCCGGTGATCGCGATCGGGCTGCTGACGGTCGGCAGCAATCTCGTCACCGACGGGATCGCGCGGGCCGCGATCGGCCTGGACAGGGGGAAGGAGTAATGAGCGTGGCGGAGCCGGCGAGTCAGCCGGGCACGGGCGAGTCCCCCGTCGTCGCGGTCCGCGATCTGCGCATTGAGCTGACGTCCTCGCACCAGGACATCGTCGACGAGATCGGCATCGAGATCGTGGCCGGCGAGGTGCTCGGGCTCGTCGGCGAGTCGGGCTCCGGCAAGACGACCGTCGGCATGTCGCTGCTCGGATACTGCCGGCCCGGCGGCTCGGTGAGCGGCGGCGCGATCGTGATCGACGGAAAGGACCTATCCAAGCTTCGCGAGTCCGAGGTGCGGCAACTGCGGGGCGGTGTCGTCTCATACATCCCTCAGGATCCGGGCACCGCGCTGAACCCGGCGCTGCGGCTACGCACCCAGCTATCCGAGCAGCTGGCCGCGCACCGTGCCGCCATGTCTGTGCAGGAGCGGGACGAGCGGATGCGGGAAGCGCTGGGCGAGGTGCTGCTCCCCTCCGACGACGCGTTCCTGAATCGCTATCCCCATCAGCTTTCCGGCGGTCAGCAGCAGCGCGTTGCGATTGCGATGGCGTTTGCCTGCCGGCCGCGCCTGATCGTGTGTGACGAGCCGACGACCGGGCTCGACGTGACCACCCAGGCGAAGGTTCTGGAGACGGTGCGCGACCTCTGCCGGGTCCACAACGTCGCCGCGCTCTACGTGAGCCACGACCTGGCTGTGGTGGCCGAGCTCGCGGACAAGGTGGCGGTCATGTACGCGGGACGGATCGTCGAGCGGGCGACCCGGGATGAGCTCTTCGGCGCGCCGAGGCATCCGTACACCCGCAGCCTCCTGAAGGCTGTGCCCGACATCACGGGCGGCAGGGTGGTGATGGGGATCCCAGGCCGGGCGCCGCTCCCGTCGGCACGTCCGGAGGGCTGCTTCTTCGCTCCACGGTGCGCCTACGCGCGGGACGACTGCCGCCAGGCGTTCCCGCCGATCACATCGCTCGGCGACGATCACATCGTGCGCTGTTACCACGTCGCGGAGGCGGCCGCCGACAGCGGTGGCGCACAGGCCCCCACCGCCAGCGCGCGGGACAGGGGCCCGGAGGTGCTCACCGTCCGGGGCCTCAACGCCGCATACAACCGCCGGGCTACCGTGTTCGACATCGATCTCGAGGTGCACCGGGACGAGTGCCTGGCGCTGATCGGCGAGTCGGGATCGGGCAAGACGACACTCGCCCGCTGCATCGCCGGGCTCCACCACGAGTTCACGGGCGAGATCCGGCTCGGCGACACGGTGCTGGCGACCAAGGCTCGCAAGCGCACGCAGGAGGCGCGCAAGGAAATCCAATACGTCTTCCAGAACCCCTACGCGTCGCTCAATCCGCGCCGGACCGTCGGCCAGACGCTCGCGCGCCAGCTGCAGCTGTTCGCGCCTGCGAGCCGACGCGAGACGGCGACGCGGGTCGGCGAGTTCCTCGAGCGCGTGTCGCTATCCGCCGACGCGGCCAATCGCTTCCCCGACCAGCTGTCGGGCGGTGAGCGCCAGCGGGTCGCGATCGCGCGTGCGCTCGCGGCTGGCCCGTCGCTGCTCGTCTGTGACGAGGTGACATCCGCGCTGGATGTGTCGGTGCAGGCCGCGATCGTGGACCTGCTCGCCGATCTGCGCGCGGAGATGGGGTTGAGCCTGCTGTTCATCACGCACAACCTCGCGCTGATCCGAACGATCGCCGACAGGATGATCGTGATGACCGAAGGGAGGATCGTCGAGAGCGGAGAGATCGCGGAGGTGTTCGCGGAGCCGAAGGCTGAGTACACGCGCCAGCTTCTGTCGAACACTCCGAGCATCGAGGCCGCGCTCGCCCAGCCGGATGGAAGTCACGACGGTGCGAGCGTCTGAGCCGACGTGGAAGCCCGTGCCTGCAGTACCGAGTCCGACGTCCTAAGCCTGCTCCAGGATCGGTTCGACCCGCTTCCCACCCCGGGATCCGGGCGCGGAATGGTCTCGCAGCTGCGCGCCGCCGACGGTCGCGCGATCCGCTACATCGACCGCGGGACGCCGGATCAACGGCCCGTCGTGTTCCTCGGCGGGCTCGGCACGAGCGTGCTGGCGTTCACGCTCACCGAGTTTCTGCGCACGACGCGTGAGCGCCTGGAGCTCCGGCTGATCGCGACCGAGCGCAACGGCTTCGGTGAGACCCCGTTCGATGCGGGCAGAGGCCTCGACGACGCCGCCGATGACGTCCTCACCGTTCTCGCCGCGCTGGGCGTGGAGCGTTTCGCGCTCGTGGCGTTCTCCGGTGGCGGGCCGTACGCAGCTGCGATCGCGGCGCGCGTTCCCGATCGGGTGACTTCCCTGCACCTCGCGGCTGCCGTCACCGGCGCGCCCCTGCTCGCCGGCGTGCGGAGGGCTCGCTCGTTCTCCTCCGCCGCCGCGGAGATCGCCGCGGACCCGCGCGAGTTCTGGCGGTTCCCGCCCTCCAGCCCCGTGCACCGCATTCCCGGCTTCGCCGCGGCCGCGATGGCAGAGGGTGAATACGCTCTGGCCGAGCCCATGCGCGCGGCACTCGCGCTCACACATGAGCTGAACCTGCTTCACACCCAGCCGCTGCCGGATCTCCGCCACGTCCTCGCGCCCGCGTTCGTCTACTGGGGCAGCGCCGACGCGACCGTCGGCGAAGACCACGCCGCCGCCTGGCAGGATGCTCTCGCGGGACACGTCACCCCGCGCCGGTATCCCGGCGAGGCGCATGACGTCCAGTACCGCCACTGGGACCGGATCCTGCTGGACCTGGCTGGGCACGGGGAACGGACGCTGGGCCGCGCCGGTCCGTGGTCGCAGGCGACATCTTCCACATCGACACGAGGAGCAGGATGATCACCGAGGCCTTCGTCACTTGCGCCGTCACCGGCGCCGGTGATACGACCGCAAGCAGCGACCACGTCCCCGTCACCCCCGAGCAGATCGCCGACTCGGCGATCGCCGCGGCGCGAGCGGGCGCGGCGATCGCTCACATCCATGTGCGGGATCCAGCGACCGGCAAGGGCTCGCGAGACCCGTCTCTGTATCGGGACGTCGTCGAGCGGATCCGCGGGGCCGACGTCGATGTCGTGATCAATCTGACCGCCGGGATGGGCGGTGATCTCGTGCTCGGCAGCGCCGAGGAACCGCTGCCCCACGACGCCCAGGGCACCGACATGGTCGGCGCGAGCGAGCGTCTGGTCCACATCGAGCAGCTCCGACCCGAGCTGTGCACGCTCGACTGCGGCACGATGAACTTCGCAGCGGGCGGCGACTACATCATGGTCAACAGCCCATCAACCCTGAGGGCGATGGCGGCGCGGGTGCAGGAACTCGGCGTGCGCCC
This sequence comes from Conexibacteraceae bacterium, assembly GCA_009785395.1. The sequence continues at coordinate 138 of WQWK01000086.1, read as the reverse complement.
GGAGCTCGAGGTGTTCGACACTGGACACCTCGTCTTCGCGCACGAGCTGATACGCGAGGGCCTGATCGACGATCCCGTCATGATCCAGCTCTGCATGGGAATCCCGTACGGGGCTCCGGACGACCTCACGACGCTCCT
>WQWK01000085.1 GCA_009785395.1 Conexibacteraceae bacterium | reverse complement strand
GGTCAGCACTTCACCAAGCTGGCTCGCGCCGTACAGGTCGCCGCCAAGGAGGGTGGGGGCGACCCGGAGGGCAACTCGGCGCTTGCGCTTGCGATCCAGAAGGCTCGGGATGCCTCGATGCCCAAGGACAACATCGAGCGGGCGATCCAGAAGGGCACCGGCGCCGGAGCCGACGCCGAGAACTTCGAGACTGTCGTCTACGAGGGTTACGGACCCGGGGGCGTCGCGATGCTGATCGAGGCCCTCACCGACAACCGCAACCGCACCGCGGCCGACGTGCGCCACATCGTCGCCAAGAACGGCGGCTCCCTGGGCGAGCCGGGCTCGGTCGCGTACCTGTTCGACAAGCAGGGCGTGCTCGTGGTCGAGGCCGAGCGCTACAGCGAGGATGACCTGATCGTCGCGATCGACGCCGGCGCGGAGGACATCGTGCTCGACGACGACGTCTACGAGGTGATCACCGCTCCGGGCGATCTGACCGTCGTGCGGAACGCCCTGGAGCAGGCCGGCATCGAGCTCGAGAGCGCCGACGTGACCCAGCGTCCCAAGTCCCGCGTGCCCCTCTCGGAGGAGGACGCGGCAAAACTTATGAAACTCATCGACGCGCTCGAAGAGTCCGATGATGTCGGGGCTGTGCACGCCAATTACGACGTGGACGCCGACGTTCTGGAGCGCATCGCGGGCTGAGCGCCCGCCGGTTCGCAGCGACGCCCGCTACTCTGCCTGCCCGATGAGAACGACAGCAGCAATGAAAACGACCGTTGCGGCCGCAGCGGTGGCAGTCGGCCTGGCAGCCTGTGGTGGCTCCGGCCGAGCGCCCGGCATCACGACCGCCCCCGGCGGCGGCGCGACCGTGGCCCCGGCGACGACCACGCCGGCCTCCACCACCACCAGCCCCACCAGCACGACCGCCAGCACCCCGAAGGCCGGGCCGCTCTCCAGGGAGCCCAAGATCACGATCCCCAAGGGCCCGGCGCCGACCGCGCTCAAGAAGACCGACCTGATCGTCGGCCACGGCGCAACCGCCGCCAGCGGCGACCACGTCCAGGTCAACTACGTCGGCGCGCTCTACAGCAACGGCCATATCTTCGACAGCTCCTGGAAGGACACGCCCGGCAAGGCGTTCGCGTTCCAGCTCGGCGTCAACCAGGTCATCAAGGGCTGGGACGAGGGTGTCGCCGGCATGAAGGTCGGCGGCCGCCGCGAGCTCATCATTCCGCCCTCGCTGGCCTACGGCAAGAGCGGCAGCGGATCGACGATTCCGCCGAACGCGACGCTGGTCTTCATCGTCGACCTGCTCGCCGTCAGCAAGTAGGACTCGTCAAGTAGGACCCGTTTTATTGGGGCCGGCCCTGCGGGGGCCGGCCCTTTTTTTTCGCGCTCCTCGGCTGCACGCGCTACTCCGGCGGCGCGCGCTACTCGGGCTGCACGTCCAACTCGACGCGGTCCGGGTAGAAGGCGACGTACTCGGCGATCTCGGCCACGGACGGGTACGGGTCGCGGTAGTGCCAGACGGCGTCCGCGATCGCCTGCTGCGTGTCCGGCGCGATCACGTCGTAGTAGGAGGCGTCGCCCTTGTACGGGCAGTACGTCGTCGTCTCGCTGGGCCGCAGCGAGCCCTGGTCCACGTCCGCGAGGGGCACGTAGTAGACGGGCGGATAGGAAGCCTCGTGCAGTGCGAGGGCGGCCTCCGAGTCAGCGAGCGTGTGGCCGCCCGCCGTCACCCGGACGCGTCCCGCGAATGGCTTTACGTCGATCGGGTGATCGGGGCCTGGAATCTTCGGCTCGCGGGTTGTGCTCATGTCACGCCTCCTTTGCCGGTGTTGTTCAACACAAGTTAGACCTCGGACGTGTTCGGCTGGCGGGGCCACCGCGGCCGGCGATCGGGGAGGCGTCTCGGTGCCGATTGGGGAGGCGTCCGGCGGGTTGCGTTGAATAGGCGAACACATGATCGTTTTGGGAATCGACCCGGGGCTCGCCAACACCGGTTACGGGATCGTCGCGAGCGGCGGATCGAGCGTGCAGGCGCTCGAGTTCGGGGTGATCGAGACGGGTGCCGCGGTGGCTCCCGAGGCGCGGCTCGCCGAGATCTTCAGTGACGTGGCGGAGTTGCTGGCCCGCTTCGATGTCGACGCGGTCGCCGTGGAGGACCTGTACTTCGGCGCGAACGTGGTGAGCGCGATGGCCGTCGGCCAGGCGCGCGGCGTCGTGCTGCTCGCGGCCGGCCAGCGTGGCCTGCCGGTGCGCACCTACACGCCGCAGCAGGTCAAGGCGGCGGTCTGCGGCAGCGGCCGTGCCGGCAAGGACCAGGTGTCTCGCATGGTCGCCCGGCTGTTGGGGCTCTCGTCGCCACCCCGGCCCGACCACGCCGCCGACGCGCTGGCGGTGGCGGTGTGCGATGTCAACCGCGCGCCGCTGGCGGGAGCGATCGCGGAGGCTGCCGCATGATCGCGCTGGTGAGCGGCGCGGTCGCGGTGCGCCGCTCCGACCACGTGATCGTCGATTGCGGCGGCGTCGGCTACAGGCTGTCGGTCTCCAGCGAGACGCTGCGTCACGTGCCGGCCGTCGGCAACCGGGTGGCGCTGCACGCGCACCTGATCCCCCGCGACGACGCGCTGCTGCTGTACGGGTTCGCGACCGAGGAGGAGCGCGACCTCTTCCTGATGTTGCTGGGCGTCCAGTCGGTGGGCCCCAAGGTCGCGCTGGATGTCTTGTCGGGTGGACCGGCGCGCGACCTGCTCGCGGCGATCGCTGCGGGGGACAGCGCCCGCTTCCAGGCCGTCAAGGGCGTCGGCAAGCGCACGGCCGAGCGGATCATCGTCGAACTGCGCGAGAAGGTCGGCGTGAACGTGCCCGAGGGCGCAATCCGCGTTGTCCGCTCCGACGATCCACGCGCACTCGCGCGGGAGGGCCTGATCGGCCTCGGCTACAGCGCCGAGGAGGCCGACGGGCTGCTGGACGGGCTCGGCGGGGAGACGCCCGAGGATCTGATCGCTGAGGCGCTGAGGGCAGCACGGAGATGACGATCCTGAGCGCGGAGGCGCTGCCTGAAGACGACGTCGATCGTTCGCTGCGCCCGCGCCAGCTCGAGGATTTCATCGGGCAGGAGGCGCTCAAGGACCAGCTGGGCGTCTCGATCGCCGCCGCCGCCGCGCGCGGCGAGGCGCTTGACCACGTGCTGCTGGCGGGGCCGCCGGGGCTCGGCAAGACCTCGCTGGCGCAGATCGTCGCCGCCGAGCTGGGGGTGCCGTTCGTGCAGACGGCCGGGCCGGCGCTCGAGCGCAAGGCTGACATCGCCGCGCTGCTCACGGCGCTCGAGCCGCGCTCGGTCTTCTTCGTCGACGAGATCCACCGGCTGCCCCGCGCGCTGGAGGAGACGTTCTACCCGGCGATGGAGGACCACTGCCTGCCGATCACGGTCGGCCAGGGAGCGGGCGCGCGGGTCGTGACAATCGATCTGCCGCCGTTCACGCTGGTCGGAGCGACGACGCGCACCGGCCTGCTCAGCACGCCGCTGCGCGACCGCTTCGGCATCCAGCACCGGCTCGACCACTACGGGCCGCCGGAGCTGGCACAGATCGTGCGGCGCTCCGCGCGGCTGCTCGGCGTCGAGGTCGAGGACGGCGGGGCGCTGGCCGTGGCGTCGCGCAGCCGCGGCACACCGCGCGTCGCCAACCGCCTGCTCAAGCGGGTCCGCGACTACGCCGAGGTGCGTGGCAGCGGCATCGTCACCGAGTCGGTGGCGGGTGCCGCGCTCGACCTGCTGGAGGTCGATCACGCCGGGCTCGACCGGCTCGACCGGGAGATCCTGCGCACGATCTGCGAGAAGTTCTCAGGCGGCCCCGTCGGGCTCTCGACGCTGGCCGCCTCGGTCGGCGAGGAGCAGGACACGATCGAGGACGTTTACGAGCCGTATCTGCTCCAGTGTGGCCTGATCGAGCGCACGCCGCGCGGCCGCGCCGCTACGCGGCGCGCGTTCGAGCACTTGCGGCTCGAACCCCCGGCCGCGCAGCTCGGGCTGATCTGAGCCCAGGTCGCTCCGAGCTCGCGCAGTCCATAAGCGGTCAACTTCCTGAGACGGACTATCCTCACGCGTCGGATGGCCCACGAGCACTACTTCATCTGCCCGCACTGCGGGAACCGTTCGATGGGGACGGACCGCAACGCCGGCTTCCGGCGCGAGGCGCGCGGGTGCGAGAAGTGCGGGTTCGCGTACCTGTTCGAGCTGCTCGACGACTACTACCCGGCGCCCGCCGCGGCGTTTTTCGCCTGCGATGCTGAGGGCCGGGTCGTCGACTGCGGTCGCGGCGCGTTCGAGTTCACGGGTCTGCGCACGGAGTCCGCGATCGGCCAGCCGCTCCAGGAGGCGCTCGGGCTCAGCTTCGCTGACGGCGTCGATCACATCGCAACTGCCCTCGAGTGGGAGGTGCGCGTGAGCGGCAAACCGGTCACACTCAATGCCGGTCCCGAGCGCGCCAGCGCCGTGGCCGATATCTTTCCCGCATACGACGACGAAGAGGGCGGCCTGCTCGTCGTGCTGACGCCCTCGAATGGGCGCGCGGCATCCTAACGCCGCCGAAAGCCAACCCTTCTAGCATCAAGCTGTCCGATGACTGATCGCCAACGCCATGGATTCATCCTGCTGCTCGTAGCAGGGCTGATCGCCGCATCCTTCGTCTTCATCGCGATCAAGCCGACGCGACTGGGACTCGACCTCAAGGGCGGGGTCGAGCTCATCTATCGCGCCGAGCCGACGCCGCACTCTCCGGTCAACCCCGCCTCGATGCAGCGGACGGTCGACGTGATGAACAATCGCGTGAACCAGCTTGGTGTGACGCAGCCGGACATCACGACGCAGGGCTCCAACCTGATCGACGTGCAGCTGCCCGACGTCACCAACGTCGCACAGGCGGAGTCGGCGGTCGGCACCACGGCCCAGCTGTTCTTCTACGACTGGGAGGCCAGCGTGCTGACGCCGTCCGGGCAGCCGGTGGCCAACGGCCTCGCGACCAAGGATCCGACCTCGGTCGCGCTCAGCCAGGGCACCAGCACCGCGGGTCCTGGTTCCAACAGCCCCGCCGTCGGAGCGATGGGCTTCTACCCGGCCGTCGAGCTCGCCGCCAAGCAGCCGTTCGAGGCAAACGTGAACAACAGGGCCCGTTACGGCAGCGAGTACTTCCTGTTCGGCTCGCCCGGCAGCTCGGCCTGCGACGCCTACGCGGCCGCACAGGGCGCCCACGTGCAGAAGAACGTGCACTGCCTGATCGCCGGGCCGCTGCAGGTTCCGGCCTCGGAGCCGCGCGCCCAGGCGCTGGCGCAGCTGAAGTCGGGGCTGTCGGCGGCCGAGACCGCGGGTACGCAGGTGATCGTCGTCGAGCAGGGCACACAGGTTCTGCAGGCGGTGCCGAACAGCTTCGCCAACAGGCCCAAGTACGGCTCACCCGACGCCGGTTACTACGTCCTCAGGGACGACGTTGCGCTGCGCGGCACCGACATCTCCAACCCGACGGCGAGCACCGACGCGAGCGGACAGCCCAGCGTCAACTTCGGTTTCCAGGGCAACGGCGTCAACCTCTTCCAGAACGTCACCCGGAAGCTCGCGGTGCGCGGCCTGACGGTCAGTCTCGGCGGCCAGCAGCTCAACCAGCACTTCGCGATCGCGCTCGACAACCAGCTGATCAGCGTCCCGCAGGTCGACTACAAGCAGTTCCCGTCCGGAATCCCCGCCAGCAACGGCAGCGAGATCACGGGCGGCTTCACGACCACCACCGCTGAGGCGCTGGCGACGCAGCTGCGGCTCGGCGCGCTGCCGGTCAGGCTCGTGCAGATCTCCGAGAGCCAGGTCTCGGCGTCGCTCGGCTCGCAGGCGCTGCACCAGGGCCTCGTCGCCGGCCTGGTCGGCCTCGCGCTCGTGGTCCTGCTGCTGCTCGCGTACTACCGCCTGCTCGGCCTGATCGCGGTCGGCGGCCTGGTCGTCTACGGCATCTACTTCTACGCGCTGATCAAGCTGATCCCGATCACGATGACGCTCGCCGGCATCGCCGGCCTGATCCTCACGATCGGTGTGGCAGCCGACGCGAACGTCGTCATCTTCGAGCGCGTCAAGGAGGAGATCCGCGGCGGCAGATCGATCCGCCAGGGCATCATCACCGGCTACCGCAAGGGCCTGACAGCGATCATCGACGCGAACGTCGTGACGATCATGACCGCGTTCATCCTGTTCGTGCTCGCCACCTCCGACGTCAAGGGCTTCGCCTTCACGCTCGGCATCGGCACGTTCGTCTCGCTGTTCACGGCCGTGCTCGCGACCCAGGCGATCCTGATGACGATGGGCGATTCGCGCGCGGTCCAGAGCCCGTCGGCGCTCGGCGCCGGCGGCAAGAAGCGGCACTGGCGCTTCGACTTCATGGGCATGAGCCGCTACTTCTTCTCGATGTCAGGCGTGATCCTGCTCGTCGGCGCGCTCGCGATCGGCGGCCGCGGTCTCAACCTCGGCATCGACTTCACGGGCGGCACGCAGATCGCCGTCGGCCTCGAACACCCGGCGACCGTCAACGAGGTCAGGTCGCTCGTGTCCGGCGTGGGCGGCGGCAATGCGACGATCCAGGCCGTCCACAACAACAAGACGCTGGGTCCCAACGGCTTCCAGATCCAGTCCAAGTTCCTCGGACAGATCCAGTACGAGAAGCTCCGCTCCGAGCTCGAGAACAAGTACCAGATCCGCGGCGGAACCAACGGCTTCAACACCACCTCGGTCGGTCCCGCGTTCGGCTCGACCGTGACCAAGAGCGCCGTGATCGCGATCATCGTCTCGCTGTTCCTGATCTCGCTCTACGTGGCGCTCAGATTCGAGTGGAAGTTCACCGTTCCGGTGCTGATTGCGTTGATGCACGACCTGCTGATAACTGCGGGCGTCTATGCGCTCACCGGCCGCGTCGTCACCGCCAACACGGTGGCCGCGCTGCTGACGATTCTCGGCTATTCGCTCTACGACACGATCATCGTCTTCGACCGTGTCCGCGAGAACATGCCGCGGATGCCGCGGGCCGCGTTCTCCCAGATCGTGAACCGCTCCATGTCCGAGGTGCTCACCCGGTCGCTGATCACCACCTCATGTACGCTGCTGCCGATCATCGCGCTGCTGCTGTTCGGCGGCGCGACGCTCAAGGACTTCGCGTTCGCGCTGCTGATCGGCGTGGCCTCCGGCGCGTACTCGTCGATCTTCATCGCCTCACCGGTGCTGACGCACTGGAAGGAGCGCGAGCACGGGTACAAGGCGCGTCGCGACCGCATCACCGCCGAGTTCGGTCGTGTGCCTGCCTACGCGGACGGCGGCGATGTCGAGCCGACCACGGGGCGGATCGGCAGGACCGGGCGTCTGACCGCCCCGCAGGATGAGAACGTGTCGGCCGCCGAGTTCGAGCAGATGAAGCGCGACCTCGGGCTCGATGACAAGCGTGACGCGCCGCGTCGCCGGCCCTCGCGGCTGACCGAGCGGATCGCGCATACGGTTGAGGACGACGGCCCGGACGCGCTGCCCACCACCCCGCAGCGGCGCGCCAACCGTCCGACCGCGACACCGGTGGCGCCGGTCCAGAGCCCCGAGCCTGACCCGGAACCGCCGGTCGAGGTCGATGACGCGTCCGGGCAGGGCGACCAGCCGGTCGCCGACGGTGGCCGGCGCCCAGTCACGCCGGCCCCGGACGAGGCCGAGAACGAGGGCGTCGCGCCCACGACGCCCGGCCCCAAGCGGCCCTCGCGTCCCCGCAATCGCCGTCACGGGAGGAAGCGCTGATGGGCCTGCTCGCCTGGGTAGTCATGGGTCTTGCGATCTGGCACTTCACGATCTGGCTGCCCGATCGCTACTGGGGCGGCATCGTCGGCGCGTTCGTCGGCGCGGTCGCCGGCGCTGCGCTCGGTGGCCTGATCATCCACGGCTTCGCGATCCCCGGCCGCCACGACACCACGATCGTCACGGCGCTCGAGGG
>WQWK01000084.1 GCA_009785395.1 Conexibacteraceae bacterium | reverse complement strand
TGCATCGTGTACATCCGCAGCGCGTCGCCGTGCGGCGCCAGTGTGACGAGTTGCTCGCGCGTGCGCAGCGTCACGTGCCCGATCCCCGCCTTGCCGGACTGCGCGAGCGCCGCGAGCATCACCCTGTAGGCGTGCTCGCCCCCGGGCTGTGCGCCGATCAGGTAGGGGCGGTCGTAGTAGATCGGATCGATCGCGTCAGCGGGGACGAAGTGCTCGATCTGGACCACCTTCGACACCGGGCCGCGAGCCGAGGCGATCTCCTCGTCCTCGAGCACGACCTGGTTGCCGTCGCCGAACTCGTAGGCCCGCCGGATGCGCTCGCTCGGCACCTCCTCGCCGGACTCGGAGCCGAAGCGCCGGTGCACGATCTTGCAGCCGTCGCTGAACCGCACCTCGCGGAAGCGCACGCGCCGGTCCTGCATGACGGCATAAAGCTTCACGGGGAAGACCACGTCGCCGATCGCGACCGTTCCGTTCCACATCGAGCGTGGGGCCAACTCACTCCTCCAGACGGGGAAGACTCTGCTGCAACGTGACTATTTTCGCGAACAGGTCGCCCCGGCCTGCAACACGGCTCACCACGTCCTCCGGGCCGAAGCTCAGCAACTCCGGATCGCGACTGCGCTCGCAGGCGGCAACCTCGTCCCAATCGACGGGCGTGGACACGCGCGGGCGCTGCGTCGCGCGCAGCGAATACACGTTCACGGTCGTCTTGTGCGGGTCGTTCTGGCTCCAGTCGATCAGCACCTTCCCGCGGCGCTTGGCCTTGGCCATGCTCGAGACGACCAGGCTCTGCTCGCGCTGCTCGAGCAGTCCCGCCACCGCGAGCGCGAACGGCTTGGTCTGCGCGTAGCTCACGTCCGGATCGTTCAGCGGCACGTAGACCTGGAGCCCCTTTGACCCCGACGTCTTGGCCTCCGCCGACAGGCCGAGCTGCTCGAACAGCTCGCGCAGCAATAACGCCACGCTGCAGCACTCGACGATCCCGGCCGGCGGGCCGGGATCGAGGTCGAAGGCGACCGCCGTCGGGCGCTCGGCCGCGCCGGCGAGCGAGAGCGACGTGTGCAGTTCGATGTCAGCCAGGTTCGCGAGCCAGACCAGTGTCGGCAGGTCCTGGCAGAGCGTGTAATCGATCACCCCGCTCCCGGACCCGCGTCCGCCCCCGCCCGCAATCGCGACCGTCTGCACCCAGTCGGGCCGATGCCCCGGCGAGCGCTTCTCGTAGAAGAACTCGGCGTCCACCCCATCCGGGTAGCGCTTGAGCGTCAGCGGCCGGTCGCGCAGGTGCGGGAGCAGCACCGGCGCCACCGCCGTGTAGTAGTCGATCAGGTCTGATTTGGTGAAGCCGGTCTGCGGGTACAGCACCTTGTCCAGGTTCGTGAGCTTGAGCGTGCGGCCCTCGATCTCGACCGTGCCGCCCCCGGCCCGCCCGCGGCTCTGGGCGGCCCGCCCGCGGCTCTGAGTGGCCCGCCCGCGGCTCTGGGCGGCCCGCTCGCGCACGACCGCACCGGCCGGCTTGTCCTCGCGCAGGCCCTTGTACGAGGGCTGGCGCAGCGTGCCGGCGTGTGTCCATTCGCTGAACTCGACCTCGCAGACGAGCTCCGGCTCGACGAAGTGCGAGTCGCGCGGCGGCTGGCGGCCGCTGAACGGCGTCTGCTCGCGGGCCAGCAACGCAAGCTGGCCCGCGAGGCGATCCAGCTCCTGCGCGTCAAAGCCGGTGCCCACACGGCCGACGTAGCGCAGTTGCCCGCCGTCCTCGTCGGCGACCCCGAGCAGCAGCGCGCCGATCGTCCCGGAACGGCTGCCCTCGCCGCTGCGCCACCCGCCGATCACGAACTCCTGGCGGTTCCAGTTCTTGATCTTCAGCCAGGCGCTGTGCCGGCCGGACACGTAGCGGGAGTCGAGGCGCTTGGCGATCAGGCCCTCGAGCCCGCGCTCGCGCGTGGCGGCGAGCAGCGCCGTGCCCTCGCCCGGGAACGACTCGGGGACGCGCCAGTGCGCATCGTCGAGACCGAGCTGCTCGAGCCGGGTGCGGCGCTCCGTGTAGGGGAGGCCCATCAGGCTGTGCCCGTCGAGCCACAGCAGGTCGAAGATCATGTAGGTGACCGGGGCCGACTGTGCCTGGTGCCTGACCGCGGTCTCGCTGCGCAGGTGCATGCGGGGCTGCAGCAGCTGGAAGCTGGGGCGGCCCTCGGCGTCGAGTGCGACAACCTCACCGTCGAGGATCGCCGAGCGTGATCCGAGTGCGCGGTTGAGCGCCCGCAACTCGGGATACGCGGCGGTGATGTCGTTGCCGTTGCGACTGTGAATGTGGATGCGGCCGGGCTCCGAGCGCGTGATCGCCCGGACCCCGTCCCATTTGACCTCGAAGGCCCACCGCGACTGGTCCGCCGGCAGGGTCGAGAGCTTCGCGAGCATCGGCTCGATCGTGTCGGGCAGCGGCTCCGCGTCAGGATCGACGGCCGGATCCATGCGGTGGATCATCCAGTCCTTGGGGTCGCGGCCGGTCTGGAACAGGGCGTACCTCGCGTTCAGCCGGTCGCCGTGGAAGACGACGATCACCTCGTCGGCACGCCACTTCTCGAGCTCGTAGGTGCCGTGGTCCCAGATCGTGACCTCACCGGCGCCGTAGTTGCCCCTGGGGATCCGGCCCTTGAAGTCGAGGTAGTCGAGCGGATGGTCCTCGACGTGGATCGCCTTGCGGTTGCGCTTGGGATCGTCGGGGATCCCGTTCGGGATCGCCCAGGACGCGAGCACGCCGTCGTGCTCCAGGCGCAGATCCCAGTGCAGCCGCCGGGCGTGGTGCTCGTGGACGACGTAGCGCCGCTCACCGTCGCCGTCCTCGGAGCTCTCGCCGGACGGCTCGGGCGTGTCGCCGAAGCGCCGCTTGCCGCGGTAGCTCGAGAGTTCGCGGCTCATGCCAGAGCCGGGGTCTCGCCGGTGTCCTGCCGCAGCCACGGGCCCTGCGGCGGCAGCATCTCGCGCGTGAGTGCGAGGAACTCCGAGACGGCCGGGGGGAGCCGCCGGCCGGAGCGCCAGGCGAGCGTGATGTCGCGCGTCAAAGCCGGTTCGATCAGTCGTGCGACCGCGATCGGGTCGTTGGTGCCGACTCCGATCGCATGCGAGTGCGGCAGGATCGAGACGCCCAGCCCGCGCCCGACAAGGCGCCGGATGCGGCGGCTCTCGTTGGACTCGAGGATGATCCGCGGCTCGAAGCCGGCCTCGGCGGCAGCGCCCTCGAGCAGCTCGCGCAGGCGCGCGCCCTCGCGGTAGCTGATGAACTGCTCGCCCGCCAGCTCCGCCATCCGGATCTCCTCGCGGCGCGCCAGCCGGTGGGCGTCGGGCAACACCACGACGAGCTCCTCCTCGAGGATCTGCTGAAGCGCCAGTCCATGGCTCTCAACGCGCTCGGTGACCGACAGAAACGCGAGGTCGAGCGCATCGACGCGCAGCATCTCCGCGAGCGCGTCGCTGTTGTCCTCGCGCACGGTCAGCTCGACGTACGGGTGCAGCTCGTGGAAACGGGACAGCACCAGCGTGATGTCGACCGGCCCCATGGTGTTCATCGCGCCCACGGTCACGTGGCCGGTCTGGACGCCGCGGACACGGTCGAGCTCCTGGTGGGCCGACTCGAGCTCCGCGAGCACGCGCCGCGCCCGCGCGACGAGCAGGTTGCCGGCGTCGGTGATCGAGACCCGGCGCGTGGTCCGCTCGACGAGCGGCAGCCCGAGTTCCTGCTCGAGCTTCTGGATCTGCTGGGAGAGCGCCGGCTGCGCGATGTGCTCGCGCTCGGCCGCGCGCGTGAAGCTCTCCTCCTCGGCCAGCGCCACCAGATATCGCAGCTGCCGCAGTTCCATAACCAGAGCTTATAGGTCTTTGTCGAATTGCGTCTTGGACTTCTGGCTGCGATGCGTCACTATCTGCAGCGCAGCACCCTCTCCTCCCCTCAGAGCGCGCTCCGTACCGGCCTCATATCCCGCCGAACGGAGCGCTCTCGTTTTAAGCGCTTTGCTCCGTGCTGCTGGCTAGCTGGCCAGCAGCACGGGTGATGCGTTCAGCCCGCGTGACTCAGCGCTGTGCGAGGACCTGGGCGGGTGAGACGCGCGCGGCGCGCCACGCGGGGTAGAGGCCGCCGAGCACGCCCAGCAGCACGCCGACGAGCAGCGCCCGGCCGAGGTCCCAGGCGGTCACGTCGGGCGCCACGAACTCCTGCGCGCCGAGCGCCTGGACGAGGAAGTGCGCACCGACGGTGCCCAGCAGCAGGCCGATGGCGGCGCCGATCACCGTCGTGACGACGCCCTCGATGATCACGCGCGCCGCGATCTGCGGCCCGCTCCAGCCGACCGCGGAGAGCAGCGCGAACTCGGCGCGCCGTTCGATCACGGCCATCAGCATCGTGTTCATCACGCCGATGCCGCCGATCATCAGCGCGATCGCCGCGAGCACGAGGGCCAGGTTGGAGAGCAACTGGCCGTTGACCCCGGCGCGCAGGGCGGGGAGGCCGTCGCCGATCACCAGCAGGCCCGGGAAGCGGCGGTTGATCTCGCGGGTGGCGGCTGCACGGCTCGTGGTCGAGGAGACGCTGAGCGCGATCGTCGTCGCCTCGCCGGCCTTGCCGGAGATCGCCTGCGCGGCGGCGAGCGGGATCACGGCGCCCTGGTCCTGTTGGGCGACGCCGATGTGGTAGACGCCGGTGATCCGGAAAGCGCGGTGCGCGACGGTGAGCGTGCCGCCCGTGTGCAGGTGCCGGCTGGCGGCGAGCGCGGTGCCGATCACGGCCTCGTGGGGGCCGCTGAACATGTGGCCGCTCGTGAACACGTAGCGGTCGGTGACGAACGAGTTCGGCTCGGCGCCGAACGCGAATGCCGCCGGAGAGTGCCTGATCTGCTGGACGAGGAGGATGATCGGTGTGGCCTGCGCGATGCCCGGCGTCTGTTGGAGTTCGTGGAGCAGGGTGAGCGGGAGCACCGAGGTGGTCGGGTCGGCGGCGTCCTTCTGGAAGACGCCGAGGTCGGAGCTGCCGAGGTTGAGGAAGCGGCCGGCGCTCTGCTGGGCGCCATCCGAGATCGCGAGCAGGGCCACGATCGTCGCGATCCCCAGCGCCGTGCCGAGTGCGGTCAGGAACGTGCGCAACGGCCTGCGCTTGAGCGCCCCGAGCGTCTGCGCGATCGTCGTCATGCCGCCTCCCGCATGCGCGAGTCGGTGACGCGACCGTCGGCGATCGTGATCCCGCGGTCGGCGTTGTCCAGCAGCGACGGGTCGTGCGAGGCGATCAGGACCGTGGTTCCGTGGCGCTCCCGCACGCTCGCGAGCAGCGTCCAGATCTTGTCGGAGGCGGCTGAGTCGAGCGACCCGGTCGGCTCATCGGCGAGGATCAGCCGCGGGCGTCCGGCCAGCGCGCGCGCGATCGCGACGCGCTGGCGCTCGCCGCCGGACAGGTCCTGCGGAAGGTCGCGCATGCGCTCGGCGGGGAGCCCGACCTCCTCGAGCAGCTCCTCGGCGCGCGCGAGCCGCTCGCGCCGGCCGACGCGCGCGGCCACCATCGTCAGCTCGACGTTCTGCTGGACGGTCAGCGACGGCAGCAGGTGGTGCAGCTGGAAGACGAAGCCGACCATCTCGCGTCTGAACTTCGCCGGATGTCTGAGCGCGTGGACGGCGGTGTCGTCGACCTGGATCGCGCCGGAGGTCGGCCTGTCGAGGCTGCCGATCAGCTGCAGCAGCGTGGTCTTGCCGGAGCCGGACGGGCCGGTCAGAGCGACGAGCTCACCCGGCTCGATCGTGAAGCTGACGTCGCGCAGGATGTGCGCGGCCCCGTGGGCGCGGTTGACATCGGTGAGGACTACCCGGGAACCAGGCATCGGGCCTTTCCGACGCTACTGCTTCGACTGCACTGCCCAGTCGATGTGCTCGGTGCCGTATTTGGTCGTCACCAGGATCCGCAGCGTCAGCGGCTCGCCGAGCGACTTGGTCGGGTACAGCATCGTGTCCTTGAAGACTCCGTCCTTGAACTTGTGGCCTGGCTTGTTGCTGACGTCCGTGCCGGCGAACAGGAACTCGTACCTCACGCTGCCGCTGAGCCTTGCCTTGCCCTTGGTGACATCGATCGTGATCGGCCACTTCCTGTTGATGACCGGGGTGTGGTTGGCGATATGCGGGGTGAGGGTGAACCTGGCTGTGGAGCTGGTCGCGGTGGCGGGCAGGGCGAGGGCGGCCGACGCGAGCGCCAGCGCGGTTGAGAGCGCCAATGCGACGAGGCGGCTGCGGAGACTGCGTGAGACTTTCATGGGCGACCTTTCCTGCCGTGGTCCCAATTAGAAGTGTAAACCCGAGGTAAGCGGTGCTCGCGCGGGTCGCGCCGGTCGCCGGGTCACCGGGATCGCGCTTGCGCCCGGCGGGCTGACGTGGCAGGGTGATTGCCCATGTCAGCGACCGAATCCACAAGCCAGCAGGTCCTGCCCCGGCGCGTCGAGAAGCCCTGGGGATACGAGATCTGGTGGGCCGCCACCGATCAATACGTGGGCAAGATCCTCCACGTCAACAAGGGCCACCGGCTCTCGCTGCAGTACCACGAGCTGAAGGACGAGAGCTGCTACGTGCTGTCCGGCAGGCTGATCCTCGTACAGGGTGAGTCGGCCGACGCGCTGACCGAGCGCACGGTCAGCGTCGGCGACGTCTGGCAGAACCAACCCAGAGTGATCCACACGATCGAGGCGCTCGAGGACTCCGACGTGCTCGAGGCCTCGACCCCCCACCTCGACGACGTCGTGCGGCTCCGCGACGACTACGGTCGCGAGGGCACCAGCGACATCTGACCCGCCTCGCCTCCTGTCACCCTCAGGGTCCGACACAATTGTCGGGCAGGGACCCGCAACTGCTGCGACGGGACCCGCACGCCCCCGTAGCTCAGCTGGATAGAGCGGCGGACTTCTAATCCGTAGGCCGCAGGTTCGAGTCCTGCCGGGGGCGCTGGAAAATCCCTGTAAATGAGCGGTTTCGGGTGATTCTGGTCCGCGGCGTGGCTTGGGATATGTCCCGGATCTGTCCCGAGAGGGGCGTAGTATTGGCTTTGTGAGCACGCTCAGGGAGCCATCGGGACACGTTTTTCGCGTCGATCGAGCGCGCGGGCCGGTCTGGTACGCGAAGTACCGGCTGCCCGATGGGCGCCAGGTCCAGAAGAAAATCGGGCCTGCGTGGGCGGACCGCGGGCGGCCCCGCGAGGGTTACTTCACGAAGCGCACAGCCGAGGTGTGGCTGCAGGACGTGCTCGCTCAGGCACGACGCGGAGCGCTGCCAGGGGCGTGGTCGCCTTCCGTGACCTTCGCCGAGGCAGCGGAGGAGTGGATGCGGTTCATCGAGCAGGACCGCGGGCGCAAGCCGTCGACGCTGAAGGACTACCGGAACGTGCTGCGGTCGCGGCTGCTGCCGGCATTCGGGGAGCGTCCGATCGACGCGATCGAGCGAGCCGACATCGAACACTGGCGCGCATCGCTCGACGGGCTCTCCAACCGCAGCAAGAACAAGCTGCTGATTCAACTCCATGGGATCTTCCGGCGGGCGCAGAGCGTCTACGGCCTCGAGAAGAACCCGCTGGCGACGGTCGAGAAGCATCCGCTGCGGCCGAGTGGGGACATCGAGGTGTTCTCGCCCGAGGAGGTCTGGGCGCTGGTGCGGGCCGCGGCGAGCGAGCAGGACGCGGCGATCTTCCTGACCGCCGCGTTCACCGGACTGCGCCTGGGCGAGTTGCTGGCGCTGCGCTGGCGCGACGTCGACTTCACCGGCGCTGTCATCCGAGTCCGCGCGAGCTACGCGCTCGGCGTGGTGACGACGCCGAAGTCGGGCAAGGTGCGGTCGGTGCCGATGGCTCCCGACGCCGCCACGGCGCTCTCCCGCCTCGGGAGCCGCACGGACTGGGTGGGGGAGGACGACCTGGTGTTCGCGGGCGAGGCCGGCGGCTTCCTGGACGGGTCTGCGCTCCGCCGGCGCTACAAGGCCGCACTGGCTGCCGCCGGGCTGCGCTCGCTGCGCTTCCACGATCTGCGCCACACGTTCGGGACGC
>WQWK01000083.1 GCA_009785395.1 Conexibacteraceae bacterium | reverse complement strand
TCTGGGCGAAGATGTCGGGCTCGTCGCCGGTGTCCTCGGGCCGCGGCCGCAGCGCCGGGTGTGTGACCGGCGTCCAAGGGCTCTGGCGCAGCTCGGGGTGGCCGTCGACGCCGACTATCTGCCAGAGGTCCGAGAGGTCGAGCAGGCCGCGCTGGTCGTAGACCTGGTTGTCGGCCAGGTCGAGCCACTCGATCAGGCGCGAGCGCATCCCGGGCTCGATGTCAGCCCCGACCTCGAGCCGCACTACCTCGCCGAAGCGGCGGCGCCGGAGCTCGTCCTCGACCGCAGCCAGCAGGTCATCGGCCTCGTCGGAGATATCGAAATCGGCGTCGCGAGTGACCCGGAAGAGGTTGTGCGAGACGACCTGCATGCCGGGGAACAACATCGCGAGGTGGCTGGCGATGATGTCCTCGAGCGGGATGAAGGTGCGCGCGTCGATCTGCACGAACCGCGGCAGCACCTCCTTGGGCACCTTCACGCGCGCGTAGAGCTCGGTGTTCGCGGCCGGGTCATGCAGATGCACGAGCAGGCTGAGCGACAGCGTCGAGATGTACGGGAACGGCCGCCCGGGGCCGATCGCGAGCGGCGTCAGCACCGGGAAGATGTGCTCCGTGAAGTGGTCTGCGAGCTCCTCGGCACTTGCCCCCGAGTCGGCGCAGGAAACGATCCGGATGCCCTCCGCGGCCAGCGCCGGCTGGATCACGTCGGTGAACTCCCGCGCATGGCGGGCGTCGAGCACCCGCACCTTGGCTGCCAGCTCCTCCATCAGCCGGTTCGGCGAGAGCCCGTCGGCGGCACGCTTGTCGACGCGCGCTTCGATCTGATCGTGCACACCGGCCACCCGCACCTGGAAGAACTCGTCGAGGTTCGAGGTGTAGATCGCGAGGAACTTGAGCCGCTCCAGCAGCGGCACGTTCGCGTCCTCCGCGAGCTCCAGCACGCGGGCGTTGAAGTCGAGCCACGAGAGCTCGCGGTTGATGTAGAGCGACGGGTCGCGGAGGCCGACATGCCCGCCGGCGGGCGCCTCGGCGCGATCGAGCAACGAGTCGCTCACGCGGACGTCTCCGCGGCGCCCGCGATCGCGCTGATCTCAGCCGGTGTCATCAACACGACCAATTCTCCACGGTCGATGCCAGCGAGTCCACCCTTGCGCATCTGTGCGCGGGCGCCTGTCAGATCGCGCAGCGCGATCGAGATCGCGGGATCGTGGCCGACCAGCATCACCTCGCCGTGGCCCGCGGCGAGCCGCTCCGGGTCGTATCCGGACCCCGCGAGCGCCTGCTCGATCACGACATCGATGCCCAGCGGCTCGCAGGCGTAGCGGGCGGTGTCGAGCGCGCGCAGCTTGGGGCTCGACAGGCACGAGTCGAGGCGGATGCCGAGCGTCGCGATCGCGGCGCCCGCCGCACGTGACTGCTCGACCCCCAGCGGGGTCAGCGGCCGGGCCTCGTCGGGCCTGCCCTCCGCGGCATCGGCGTGACGGAGCAGCCAGAGCATGGGCACAGACTACGCCGGTGGCGTCCGATCACGGGCGGCCGGCGGTGTCATCCGATCACGAGCAGGTGTCATCCGATTACGAGCGGCCGGTGGAACGCCCGCTGGAAGGCCTCGTCGTCGCCGTAGCGCTCGACGCTCCAGCGCGGCAGCGTGAGATCGCCCTCTGCCCGCAGATGCAGCGCCGTACCGTCGCCGTTCGTCAGCAGTCTCGCCTGGTTGACGGACTGGTCACGGCCGCGCTCGAGGTGTTCGGCCAGGCGCAGGATCATCGAGCAGCGCTCGAGCATCTGCTCGTCGCCCGGCCGCCCCAGCTTCGCCCACTCGCCGAGCTTGGGGACGCCCTTGCGGTGGTATCGCGTCATCTGCGCGATCAGGGCCCGCTCGCGCGGGTCGAAGCCGGGGAGCTCGGCGCTGACGATCAGGTAGCGGGAGTGCTTGTGATGATCGCCGTAGGAGATCGTCATGCCGACGTCGTGCAGCATCGCGGCCGCCCACAGCAGCTCGCGCTCACCGTCCTGCGGCTCGATCAGCCGGTTCTGCACGAGCGAGTCGTGCATCTCCAGCGCCAGCTTGGCCACGTGGGTGGTGTGCGGCAGGTCCGACTCGTACTGCACCGCGAGGTTGCGAACCGCGGCCTCGCGAACGTTCGGGAACAGCGGGTCCTGCTCGCCCAGGATCGTGCGGGCCAGGAAGATGCCGTCGCGCAGCCCCGCCTCGGTCGCCTCGATGCCGGCGAAGCCGCCGATCTCGACGACGGTCTGCAGCGTCACCGCTGCGGCCAGGATGATGTCGCCGCGGCCCGGCTTGATGCCCGGCACCGTGCGCCGGGCATCGACCGGCAGCGCCGAGAGCGTGGCCACCATCGAGGCGAGCGCGTCGGCCGTCAGCATGAATCCCTGGATGCCGATATCGGTCCCGCCGGATGAGCCGAACTCGGCGCGCTGGGCGGCGGCGGCGAGGTTGCGGACGGCGCCGCCGGTGGCGACGAGGCGGCCGCCGCGGCCCGCCAGCCAGCCGGCCTGCTCGAGCTCAGCCTCCACGTGCCGGCGAAGGCGCTGGATGTCCTTCTTGCGCGCCGGTCGCCGCGGGTCGGCATCGCCGAAGTAGGACTCGGTCATCCGCACCGCGCCGATCGGGAACGAGTGGGTCGCCGCCGACTGCCGGCCCTTCACGCGGACGAGCTGCATGCTGCCGCCGCCGATGTCGAGCACGACTCCGTGCGTCAGCGTGGTGGTGTTGACGGCGGCGACGTAGCCGTAGTGGGCCTCCTGGTTGGTGGAGAGGATCTCGACCTCGTAGCCGGTGGCGTCACGCACGCGCCGCAGGAACTCGGGGCGGTTGCTCGCGTCGCGGATCGCGCTGGTGGCGAACACGTGCACGTCGTCATCGCTGAGTCCGCTGGCCTTGCAGAAGCGGGCGAAGATCGCCAGCGTCTCGAGCCCGCGTGTGATCGCGGCCTCACTGAGCTTGCCCGACGCGGCCAGGCCCTCGCCGATCCGCACCGACTCGTAGAGCTCGTCGGTGCGCTTCCACCACTGCGTCGGCGGGTCGGCGTCGTAGCTGTAGACCACCAGCCGCCACGAGTTCGACCCGAGGTCGATCACCGCGACGTGACGTGGCTCGTGCCCGCCCTGGGACGCCGCGCGCGTCGTCCGCCAGCTCATACGCTCATGATCCGCCCCTGGCCGGACGTCTGTCGAGCACCGGCGGCAAGCAAGCCGCCGGTGGCGAGCCGCTCACGCAGCGTCGCGCGCCGCGACAGCCAGCGGATCGCGTCCGCGAGCGCGGCGTCGTCGTCCGGAACCAGAAAGCCGCTGCGACCGTTCTCGATCAGCGCGGCGGCGTCACCGCCCTCGACCGCGAGCACGGGCAGGCCGTGCTCCTGAGCGTCGATGATCGTCGGCGCCGTGTCCGCGGTCGTCGTGGGGCAGACCAGCAGGTCGACGTGCGGGGCCAGTTCGGCGAGCCGGGCGGGCTCGGCAAGCTGTCCCATGAACGTCGCCGCGTGGCCGAGGCTGCGCTCGATCAGGTCTCGTTCGCTGCCGTCGCCGACTACCACCAGGTGCAGCCGCGGGTCGTGGTCGAGCGCGGTCAGGAACGCCTGCACGAGCTCCCGTACGTGATGCTGTCTGTCGAGCGGACCGATGTAGATCAGGTTGATGCGGGCGAGGACGCCCTCGCCGCTGTCGGGAACGTGCATGCAGCGAGCATCGCGCGCGGGACCGCGCGAGTAGTGACCACTCCGGGAAGTGGTGGTGAAGAAAGTGTGAATGATG
The DNA here is from genome assembly GCA_009785395.1 of Conexibacteraceae bacterium. The sequence goes on along the minus strand of WQWK01000083.1, from coordinate 4,516 downwards.
CGGATGCCGCCGCCTTGCGTTGGCGGCGGCTACCTACGCCGGTCGGACCGGCGGCCACCTCACGCGGACGGCTGCTCGCCCCGCAGGAAACGGATCGAGGTCAGGACCGCGAGGATCGTCATCATGATCGCGCTGGCGACGCACCACTCGCAGATCTCCTTGAGCGTGAACACCTCACGGTAGGTGAGGTAGGCGCTGAACCCGAACCCGATCAGGGCGATGCAGAAGCCGGCGGCGCGTCCGAGCTCGCCCTTGATCCTCAGTGAGGCGAGGATCGAGAGGTAGCCGAGCAGGCCGAGCAGCGCGACCGGGACGCCGGCCAGCTTCGAGTAGACCGAGGACTGGACCTGCTCGCAGCTGGACACGCCACTGTGCGCCCCGGCGCAGATCAGCGCGCCGAGACCGTAGTAGTGGACGAAGGTGAGATAGATCGTCTCGGCCGTGCCGATCAGCGCGATCACGAAGATCGCGCGCGTGAGCCGGTCGGTGCGGCCCCAGAGCCCGCGGATCCCGCGCGACGCCGATTCCGTGCCGGCGCTCATCGAACCGCCGTTGACGGCAGCGGCGCGGCTCATGAGACCGAGTTCACCGCCGAGGCGAGGTCGCTGTAGGAGGGGAAGTTGCCGTTGTTGACGAGCTCCTCGCCCCGCGGGCCCTTCATGATCAGCGACGGCGTGCCCGGCAGGCCGGCCTTCTGCGCGTAGGCCTGGTCTGCGTTGACCGTGTCAAGCAGCGAGGGGTCCTTGCGGTCGGTCTGCCACTTGGAGACGTCGAACCCCGGTATCTGGTTCGCCAATCCCGTCAGGAACGAGTCGTCCGCGTACCCGGTCCCCTCGGTCTGTTGCTGGTGGTAGAAGAGCTCGGTGTACTGCCAGAACCTGTTCTGCATCCCGGCGGCGTAGGCGGCGGTCTGCTGCGAATTGAACTGCTGCTGCTGCAGCGTCAGGCTGCGCTTGCCGTCGCAGGTGGCGGTGCACATCGAGCGGTAGACGACCTTCACGTGGCCCGGACGCACCTGGTCGGCGATGAACTGGGGGAAGATGTTGAGCGTGAACTCCTGACAGATCGGGCATTCGAGGTCCCCGAAGTACTCCATCGTGACCTTCGCGTGCGGATTGCCGAGGGTGGTTCCGCTCTGGTCGATCCCGTGAAGCAGGGTCTCGACCTTGTTGACGAGCTCGGTCTTGGTGTGCCCCTGCTGGATGCCCGGGTGGGCGCCCGTGGGGGTGGTGCTGTTGCTGCTCGAGATCACGATCACGACGACGATCGCGATCGCCGCGATGGCGATGACGCCACCGAAAATCTGCATACGCCGAGTGCGCTGCGCCTTGTCGGCGGCAGCCTGCTCCTGGGCAACGCGCGCCGCGCGCGCCTGCTCCTTCTGTTCTTTACGGGACGCCATGGGCAGGCAGATTAGCGTTAGGTCGTAAGAGCTTGCTCAGAAACGAGCGATCGCCTTGCGTGATAGCGGATTCGCGGACGTTTCGTGCATTTTGCATGTAAAGATCCTGTTATCGGAGTCTTGAGCTGCATGCAGGTTCGCGCTCTGTGCCTTATTCTGATCCGCATGTCGCCCGAAGTGAGCGACGCGCTGGCGGGGAATGCGGCCAACGCCGCTGGTCAGCGCGCGCATAACCGGCTCCGTCTGGCCGTTGTAGACCGAGACCCGGGGTTCATGCAGGTGCTGTCCAACCGGCTCGACACGCTCGGTTGGGATCTGCGGGCGCTGTCCAGCGCCGTCACCGTTGATGCGCTCGTCGGCATGCGCCTGAACGCGCTGGTCGTCGATCTCGCGGTCCTCGGCCCCGGCAGCTGGGAGTACCTCGAGCGTGTGTGCGCGCGCCTCCCGGGCCTGGCGGTGATCGTCTGCACGGGCCCGTCGTCCGTGGCACAGCGCGTACGCGGCCTGCGGCTCGGCGCCGATGCCTGGATGACCAAGCCGTGCCACGCCGAGGAGCTGATCTGCGTGATCGAGGCGGCGATCCGGCGCAACCGGCGCAACGAGATGCCGCAGATCGAGGACGCGATCAGCGTCGGTGAGATCTCGATCCGGCCGGATCTGTACCAGGCCTACGCGGGCGGGGCGAGCCTTGAGCTGACCGCGCGCGAGTTCGAGATCCTGCAGTTGCTCTCGCAGTCGGACCGTGTGCTCCGGCGCGAGGAGATCTACGAGCGGGTCTGGGGCTATGCGATGGCCCACGGCGACCGCTCGGTCGACGTGTTCGTCCGCAAGCTGCGTCAGAAGCTGCGATCGGCGTCACGGGAGTGGAGCTACATCCACACCCACTTCGGCGTCGGCTACCGCTTCGCACCCGAGCTCGATGACGGCGCCGCCGGCTCGGAGCGGTCCGGCGACGACGATGATGACGGTCGCGACGCCGACCTCGAGACGGCGCTCGTCGGCTGAAACGGTCGCTCGCCGGCTGAACTTTCAGGTAGTCACAGGGAGTTCACGGGCGGTTCACGGGTCGGTAACGCGGATCGGCGGCTCGGTGCGCAGGATGCCAGGGCATGGCGGTAGGCACCTCGGAGCGGCCGGAAATACTCGCCGTCGGTCCGCTCGAGATAGCGCCGGACGAGCACCTCGCGCGAGCGGACGGCCACGCGCTGACGCTCTCGATCCGTGAGCTCCGGCTGCTCACCGAGCTCGCTCGCCGCGCCGACCGGATCGTCTCCCGCGAGGAGCTGTTCGAGCTCGTCTGGGAACGGGCGATGCGGGTCGGCGACCGCTCGGTCGACGTGTACGTGCGCAAGCTGCGCGTGAAGCTGGAGGTCGCGCTGCCCGAATGGGAGTTCATCCACACGCACTTCGGCTTCGGATACCGCCTGGCGGCCGAGTCCAGGACGAGTCCAGCAGGTCGTTAGGGCCTCGATAAGCGGCCCGTGGCAATATCGCTTCCTCCAACGGACCGAAGGGATCAGGGAAGCGGCCATGACGGACGCCGACAAAACAGCGCTGGACAGCCCCGGGGGCGAGCCGCACAGCACTTGGTTTCGTGAGGAGCTGAGCCGGCTCGAGGACCAGGTCATGGGCTGCCTGGACCTCGTCGTCTCGCAGCTCGACCGGGCGCTCGAGGCGATCAACTACCAGGACGTGGAGCTGGCGGCGATGGTCGCCAGGGATGACCGCAAGATCGACAGTCGCTATGTCGAGGTGCACCAGGGCGTGCTTTACCTGCTCGGCCGCCAGGCGCTGTTCCTCGACGACCTACGACTCGCCGCCGCGCTGCTGCACAGCATCCGCTGCATCGAGCGGATGGGCGACCAGTGCGCCAACATGGCCAAGCTCGTGCCGCTCTCCGGGTACGAGGCGCCCAAGGATCCGACGATCCTCAGGTGGATCGAACGCATGGGCGTCACGGTGCGCCAGGAGATCCTGGAGGCGCGCGACGCCTTCCACACCAGGCACGTCTCGCTCGCGCGCGACCTGATCCGGCAGGACAAGGAGGTCAACCGGCTCAACCGCGACATCTTCCAGCGCGCGGTCGAGGTCGGCGACGACCCGGAGGTGCGCGAGTGGGCGATGTTCATGGTGCTGGTCGCGCGCTGCCTGGAGCGGATCGGTGACAACACCGTGGACATCGCCGAGCAGGCGGTGTTCGTCGTCACCGGCGTGTACCGCGAGCTCGCCGACGGGGGCTGAGCACCCGCCCGACGAAAATCAGGCCGGACTCGGGCTCTTTTTGTACGTAGGGCCAAAGACCGCCGCGTGCAGCGGATTTACCTTTGCCGCGTGATCAAACGCGGACCCCGTCAGATCGTCGCGTTCGGCGGCGGCGGCTTCTCGATGGAGTGGGGCAACACCCTGCTCGACGACTTCGTGCTCGGCCTGACCGGGGCGCAGCGGCCGAAGGTGTGCTTCCTGCCGACCGCGAGCGGCGACGCCGACCACTACGTCGTGCGCTTCTACCGGGCGTTCGCGGCCGAGCGCTGCGAGCCCTCGCACGTCTCGCTGTTCCGGCGTGAGACGGGCGTCGGTGATCCGCGCGCGCATCTGCTCGCCCAGGACGTCATCTATGTGGGCGGCGGCAGTCTGGTGTCGCTGCTCGGCACCTGGCGCGCGCACGGACTCGATCAGATCCTGCGCGAGTGCTGGGAGGATGGTGTGATCCTGTGCGGCGGCTCGGCCGGCGCGCTCTGCTGGTTCGAGCACGCGCTGAGCGGCTTTCACGAGGGCCCGGAGCGGCTGATTCCGGCGCTCGGGCTGCTGCCGTGGAGTTGCGCAGTGCACTACCGCGCCGAGCAGGGGCGTCGTGAGGCGTTCCTCGACGCGATCGGCGGTGGCGGGCTCACCCCCGGCTACGGAGCGGGCGACTCCGCGGCGCTGCACTTCGTCGGCGCCGAGCTCGCCGAGGTCGTCTCCTCGCGCCCGGACGCGACGGCCGCGTTCGTCGCACGCGGATTTGACGGGGCGGTCACGGAGCAGGAGCTCGGCGTCCGTTACCTCGGCGTGTCCGCGGTTGACGACACCGCTGTGCTGGCCGCCTGACGTGAGCCTGACGTGAGCCTGACGTGA
>WQWK01000082.1 GCA_009785395.1 Conexibacteraceae bacterium | reverse complement strand
GGCCGCCAGCAGGTCCTCGCCCTCGGCGACGAACTGGCCCAGGCGGTCGCGCTCGCGGCGGCGCTGGCGAAGCTTGCGGAGCGTCTTCAGCTTGTCGTTGTGGGGGCTGGTGATCGGCATGTGCGGGTCGGTGGAACTGCATGTGCGGGTCGGTGAAACTGCATGTGCGGGTCGGTGAAACTCGGTCCGGAAAACAAAAAAGGCGCCTTCCCTTTCAGGAGGCGCCCATTTGGCGGTGCTGTGCTGTCGGCGACGCTCAGGCAGCCGCAGCCAGCGCCTCACGGGCGCGGTCGGCAAAGCGTCGGAACGTATCGGCGTCGTTGACGGCGATGTCGGCCAGGACCTTACGGTCCAGCTCGACGCCGGCCAGCTCGAGGCCGTGAATGAACTGCGAGTACGAGAGGCCGTTGATGCGGGCGGCCGCGTTGATCCGCTGGATCCACAGGCGGCGGAAGTCACGCTTGCGGTTGCGACGATCGCGGTAGCGGTACTGGTCCGCCTTCAGCAGGGCCTCTTTGGCTGAGCGATAACGGCGCGATGCGTTGCCACGCATCCCCTTCGTCATCGCCAGGGTCTCACGGCGCTTCTTGCGCGCGTGAACTGAACGCTTGACGCGGCTCATGACTTCTTGGCTCCCAGCAGGGTCTTGACCCGGGGCGTGTCATGGTCGGACACGATCAGCGGCTTGCGCAGCTGGCGCTTGTACTTGGGCGACTTCTTCTCGAGGATGTGGCTCGAGAAGGCGTGGCGCGCCTTGACCTTGCCGTTGGCGGTCAGCTTGAAGCGCTTCTTGGCGCCTGAGTGGGTCTTCATCTTGGGCATAATCGACGGACCAGTAAAGCAGATCGGCGCGGGCAAACCCGCGTGACTGCTAGGCGGCGCTGTCGCCGGAGGCGTCGGCGGCGGCGGCTGCCGCCTCCTCGCGCTGCTGGCGGCGGGGGCGCTTCTCGGCGTGGTCGCTCTCGCCATGGGGCGCGTGGTCGCCGTGCTCGCCATGCTCGCCCTCGGCCAGCACAGCCTTCGACGGCGCGAGCATCATCGTCATGTTGCGTCCGTCCTGCAGCGGCGTCTGCTCGACGACCGCGACCTCCGAGAGCTCGCCCGCGAGCTTCTCGAGCAACGCGGTGCCGCGCTCCGGGTGCGCCTGCTCACGGCCGCGGAACATGATCGTGACCTTGACCTTGTCCTTGCCCTTGAGGAAGCGCTCGACGTGACCCTTCTTGGTGTCGTAATCGTTCTGCGCGATCTTCGGGCGGAACTTGATCTCGCGGATGGTGATCTGCTGCTGGTGCTTGCGGGCGGCCTTCTGCTTCTGCGCCTGCTCGTACTTGTACTTGGAGTAGTCGAGCACGCGGCAGACGGGCGGGCGTGCGTCCGGGGCGACCTCGACCAGGTCGAGATCCCGCTCCTCGGCATACCTCAGCGCGTCGGCGGTCTTCATCACGCCGATCTGCTGACCGTCCTCACCGATCAGGCGAACTTCGGGCACACGGATGCGTTCGTTGATCCGGGTCTGGTCACGCTCCGGCATACGCCGGTCGAACCTACGTGGAACCGGCACTAGCTGTTGTTGCGGCGGTGCGTCAAGCGGCGCCGGGCCGGTTTGGATAAATCTGCTGGATCAACGAGACGAAGTATAGCCACGCTGGGCTCAAGGGTCGCACCGGAATGAAGCGACCCCTAGCTCGGCGATCCGATCGCCGACGCCGGCGCCGCCGGCGCGCTCAGGGCCCGCGACGCGATCAGGTCTGAGATCCGCCGCAGAAACGCGTCGACCGCGACCGCGCCCGTGTCACCGCCGCGGTGCTCGCGGACGCCGACCTCGCCGGCCTCCTGCTCGCGGTCGCCGACGACCAACATGAACGGGACCTTGCGCACCTCGGCGTCGCGGATCTTGCGGCCGACCGACTCGGTGCGGTCGTCGACCTCGACCCGGGCGCCGGCCGAGCCGGCAAGCCGGCCGGCGACCGCATGTGCGTAATCGTTGTGACGGTCCGCGATCGGCAGCACGATCACCTGCAGCGGCGCCAGCCACAACGGCAGCTCGCCGCCGAAATGCTCGAGCAGGATCCCGATGAAGCGCTCGTAGGAGCCCATCAGCGCGCGGTGGATCATCACCGGCTGGTGCTCGGCGTTGTCGGCGCCCGTGTAGGTGAGGCCGAAGCGCTGGGGCATGTTGTAGTCGAGCTGGCAGGTGCCGAGCTGCCAGGAGCGCCCGAGCGAGTCGGTCATGTGGATGTCGATCTTGGGCCCGTAGAAGGCGCCGTCACCCTCGTTGATCGTGTACTCGAGGCCGAGCCCGTCGAGTGCGCTCTTGAGCGCCCCCTCGGCCTTGTCCCAGAGATCGTCCGTGCCGATCCGCTGCTCGGGCCGGGTCGAGAGCTCCAGCCGCACCTCGAGGCCGAACAGCCTGTAGGTGTCGAAGGCGAACTGCAGCACGCCGTCGACCTCCTGCTCAATCTGGTCCTCGGTGCAGAAGATGTGCGAGTCGTCCTGCGCGAAGTGGCGCACGCGCAGCAGGCCGTGGAGGGTGCCGCTGGGCTCGCGGCGGTGCAGCAGTCCCGGCTCCCAGACCCGCAGGGGCAGGTCGCGATACGAATGCGGCTGCATCGAGTAGAGCTTCGCGTGACCGGGGCAGTTCATCGGCTTGACGGCCATCTGGTGGTCCTCGTACTCGGTCACGAACATGTTCACGTCGTACTTGTCCCAGTGCCCGGAGGTCTTCCACAGCTCGCTGTCGTAGATCTGCGGCGTCTTCACCTCGACGTAGCCGCGCTCGCCGCCCATCTCGCGGCTGAGCTTCACGAGCTCGTTGAACACGGCCGCGCCGGGCGGGAACCAGAACGCCGCGCCGGGCGAGACCTCGGCGAACGTGAACATGCCCAGCAGCGGGCCCAGACGGCGATGGTCGTTCTGGCGGGCCAACTCCAGCTTCTCGAGGTGATCCTCGAGGTCCTGCTTGGAGAAGAATGCCGTCCCGTATACGCGAGTGAGCATCGTCCGCTCCGAGTCGCCGCGCCAGTAGGCGCCTGCGACCGACTGCAGCTTGAAGGCCTTGATCCGCTTCGTGCTGGGGGCGTGGGGGCCGCGGCAGAGATCGGTGAACGGGCCGTTGGTGTAGAGGCTGACCGTGTTCACGGGCGCGTCCGCGGGCGCGTTGCGGACCAGATCCTCGATCAGCTCGACCTTGTAATCCTGGTTCTCCCGCACGAACCGCTCGAGCGCGGCGCCGACGGAGACGTCCTCCCGGACGAAGGGCTCGTCGGCGCTGATGTGCTCCTTCATCTTCGCCTCGATCCTGGGGAAGTCGGCGTCGGAGAGAACCTGCCCGTCCGGCATCTCGACGTCGTAGTAGAAGCCGTTCTCGATCGGCGGGCCGATCGAGATCTTCACACCCGGGTAGAGGTCGAGCATCGCCGTGGCGTAGACGTGGGCGGCGTCGTGGCGGATCAGCTCGAGCGCCTCCTCCCCACTCTTCTCGGTGATGATCTCGATCTTCCCGGGGCCGCCGTCGCTGCCGGCCGGGAGCTCGCGGGCGAGGTCGTAGGTGACGCCGTCGACCTTTATCGCCAGCGCCGCCTTCGCGAGGCCGGGTCCGATCGCGGCGGCCGCGTCGGCGCCGGTGGCACCGTCGGCCAGGCTGAGCGTGTCGCCGTTGGGGAGCAGATAGTCCATTGCCCCTGGATCGTACGTGCCCTTTTTTGAGAGTGCCGTCTCGCCCGCTGGCGAGACGGCTTTTGCCCGTGTCCCGAGGCGCGTCCGTGTCCGAGCCACCCGCTGCGGATCGCGCCCTTTGACTGACGCGGGCGCGCTACAGTTACCACTCCTTCCCAGGGCGATTAGCTCAGCTGGGAGAGCGCCACCTTGACATGGTGGAGGTCACTGGTTCGAGCCCAGTATCGCCCATGAGTCGGGGGCCGCAATCGGACTTCCGGTCCCCCGGTCGCGCGGCCGACAGCAGCACTTCTCTGAGCGCACGAGCCGCGGGGGCAAGCGGTTGCTCTGCGCGTCGTGGAGCCCTACGGTTCGACCCAGCTCCATAACGAATCGATATGAACCAGTAGATCGATGTCTTGGACAGATGCAGACCTGAGCGCGATCCTTATGGCTCGGTCAGCGGCAGGAAGGACGGGCAATGCCTCACATCAGTTACGTGGATCCTGGGACCGTGAGCGACCCGGAGCTGCTCGCGATCATGGAGCGAGCGCGCACGCAGGGAACGCCGCGGCCCGAGAGTCAGGCGATCCGGCTCCACAACCCGCAGGTGATGAAGGCCTTCAACAACGCGTGGGAAGTCTTCTTCCGCCAGGGAGTCGCAGACCATGCGATCAAGGAGCTGTGCCGGCTTTACATCTCGAAGTCGGTCGACTGCGAATACTGCGGAGGTCAGCGATCTGTGCTTGCGCGCGCTCAGGGCGCAAGCGAAGAGCAGGTCGACGAGTTGCTCGACTACGAGAACTCAGACCGCTTCGACGAGCGCCAGCGGACGGCCCTCGAATGGGCGACGGCCATCACCTGGGATCCGACGCTCGCGAACGACGAGCTCTGGGAGCGGCTGCACAAGCACTTCACCGAGGCCCAGCTCGTTGAGCTCGGACACTTCATCGCTCTCACGCTCGGGCAGCAGCGTTTCCTGAAGACGCTGGGCATCAGGCACGGCGAAGTGCTGGCTGACACCGACGCGGGTCTTGCACCCGAGGAGGCGGGCCGACTGCATGCGCGTGAGCGGCCCAGCGAGCGAGCAACCCAGGTCGCTGGGTGATGCTCCCGGCGGCCATCGAGCAGGATCGGCGACGAGGAACAGCTGTCTGTCGGCGGTGGCCGCTACAACCGGCGCGTGGCACGATCCGTCGAGGAACTCAGCTTTCAGCTGACGGCTGACGCCCTGGCTGAGCAGGAGCGCACTCTCCACGCACTTCGTACGCGTGCGGGAACGATCGTGGCCGCAGCTTCGATCGCGGGCTCGTTCCTCGGCGCCACGGTCAGTCACAGCTCTCTTGGCGGCTGGGGCATCGCGGCACTCGTGGTGTTCGTCCTGTGCCTTGCGAGTGCGATCTGGGTACTGCTTCCCCAGCAGCTCACCTTTGCGTTCCGCGGCGCAGCGCTCCTGGCTGTCAGCGACCGCGAAGGAGTCGACGACGTCACCGAGGCCTACCGTGCCGCGGGAAGATGGATCGAGCCATACCTCGACGACAACAGGGACAAGATCGCGAGGTTGTCCAGCTGGTTTACGGTCAGCTGCATGCTGCTGGCGCTTGAGGTGATCCTTTGGACGATCAGCGTCACGAGCTAACCTGAACCCATGGCTGCAACCGCACCGAAGCCCTCTGCACCACGGCCACCGGCACAGCTTCCTGTTACGGCGCCACCGGGGTTCGCGCTCCCCGAGAAGCGTGGCGGCCTTTTCGCACCGAAGCAGTAGCGGCGCGATCGCCGAAAGGCGGGATCACCTCGCGGGCGGCGGCGGCAGCCCGGCCGGGCCCTTGAAGGCGAACAGCTGATCTGCTCCGGGCAGGAGCAGCAGGCCGTCGGCAACGGTCGGCGTCGGGAAGTGGTTCACGGGCGCGCCGAAGGGGATCGAGGTGACCTCGTTGCCGTTGGCCGGGTTGAGCCCGTGTACGGCGTTGTCGCTTCCGATCGTCCAGACCAGTCCAGCGGCGACGATCGGCGAGGAATGGGCGCCGTCGCTGTCGGTCCACAGCTGTTTGAGGTACGGAGGTCTGGTCGAGACCCTGATCGCCGTAAGACCGTTCGGGCAGGGGAGGTAGATCACCGAGCCCAGCAATACGTGTCCGCCGTCGGGGTCACCGCTGCACATGTGCAGCGACGCGACCTCGCCGTCCCGGCCGCCGAGATGTCCCTGCCGCAACAGGTAGCCGATGTCCGTCTTGCCGATCTGGAAGACGAACCCGTGCACGAGCACCGGGTCGCCGGTCCCGAGGTCCAGGTCGTCGCCGCTGAGCGTCTGCCAGTCGCTGAGGTAGAAGATCGACTTCAGGTGCATGTTGGGTGACAACTCGAGCACCGCGTCGCTGTCGTCATAGGGCTGGCCCGCGCCTTGGTTGTAGCCATCGGCGCTCGCCACGTAGACGTTTCCGCTGGGGTCGACGACCGGAGAGCTGCCACCCATCCACACCGCCCCGCGATCATTGCCGTGACTGATCTGGAAGTAGTGGAGCGGCCCTCCCTGCTCCGGGATCGAGACGACGTAGCCGTGGGCGGGACCGTTCGGGCCGGGACAGTCCCCGGTGTTCTGGCCGTACGCGATGACCACGCGACCGCTGTCGAGCGCCAGTCCTGGACGCTGAAGCTGCGCGAGCTGGTCCTCACCGGCGTTTGGCATCGCCGCTTCGTCCAACTCGACCCTCCCGGTGCTCAGGCTGAGCCCGAATAGACGGTGTGACGCCTCCACACCATGAGAGGCGGAGGGGCCAGGTGTCAGGGTGTCAGCGTCGACGAAGATCTCGTTGCGCGCCAGGTCGATCACGGGGGTGCCCGTGATGCCGACCTCGGGCGAGATGTCACCGCACGGCAGGTCGCTGGATGGCACGGGCTTCGCCAGATGCCGGCGCCACAGAATGCGCCCGGTCCGTGCCGACATCGCGTAGACCGTGTCGTTCTCGGTGGCCGCGACGACGCGGCCGTCAGCGACGAGCGGCTCGCCGTACAGCTGCCCGTCGAGGGTCGGCGAGACCCAAGCCCGTCGCGTAGGCCGCAACCGCACCTGCCCTGCGACTCCGGTCGCCTCAGCGTCCGCGTGGTACGTGGTCCAGTTGGAGCCAAACCCAACGCTCGCAGACTTCGCCGGCCTGGCGGTCGCCGTCCCGGCGGTCGCCGCCCCGGCGCAGCAAGCCAGCGCAGCGGTTACGACCAGCCCCGCGGCGAGTGGTGCGCGCAAGCGGCGCCGGGCCGCGTGGCGCTCGAGAGCTCGCCGAACCTCTGCTGTCATCGCACAACCGGGGAGTTCACCGGGCACCAACCCTACCAAGCACGCTTCCCGCCCCGGTGTCGTTGACAAGCCGCCGCCGGTGTGTTTAAGCTCCCGGCCAGACATCGGATGATTTCTTGGATCGGGCCGCTGAGGGGCGGCTTTGGTTCCCATTCCGAGCGGATTACTCCGATGTCTGTGTCCATCGAGGAGAGGAATGGGAATCGTGAGATCGGCTTGCCGTGCGTCTGTTGTGGCGCTTGTCTGTTTGGTCGTACTCGGCTGTTCGTCCGCGCTGGCGTTGGCAGACGGGCTTGGGCCAGCGAGGTTCTATGCGTCGCCCGCGGGCCAGGGGTCGTTCTGCTCGGTCCGGCAGCCCTGTTCGCTGACGGCGGCGCAGCAGGCGGTGCGCGGCGTCGATCCGGCCCGCCGCGGCGGGGCGACGGTTGTGCTGGCCGGTGGAACCTATGACCTCTCGCAGCCGTTGCGATTCACGGCGGCGGACTCAGGCTCGCCCGGCCATCCGGTTGTGTGGGAGGCGGCGCCGGGCGCTCATCCGGTGTTGTCGGGCGCAACGCGCGTCACCGGCTGGTCCCCGGTCTCGGGCTCTTCCGGGGTGTGGCAGGCGCCGGTGCCGGCCGGCAGCGCGACCCGGCAGCTGTATGTGAACGGCGCGGAGGCGCCGGTCGCGCAGGCGACCCCCACCCAGCTCGGGTTCGCCGGCGGGTGGACGGGATCCTCCGCCGGCTATGACATCTCTTCCGATCCCGCGGCGGTTCAGTTCTTCAGCTCGCTGACACCGGCACAGCTCACGCAGGTCGAGTTTGTGTATCCGGGCGGCAAGGACCCCCTGACCGGCGGCAACGGCCCCTGGACCCAGGATGAGTGCCGTATCGCGAGCTACTCGAACGGTCAGATCACTATGGATCAGCCGTGCTGGCAGAACGTCACCGGCCGTTTGACCTTTGCGGACGCGACCGGCCAGCTGCCGAACATGAGCACGAGCTTCATGCCGTCGGTGATCGAGAACGCGCAGGCGCTGCTCCACCCCGGGCAGTGGTTCCTTGACGCGGCCACCGACACTCTGTTTTTCGACGGGCCGCAGTCGATGTCCGGCCTTGATGTCGAACTCCCACATCTGGGGTCGCTGCTCGTCGGGGCGGGGTCGCTCGCCGACCCGGTCCACAACCTGACCTTCTCCGGCCTGCAGTTCTCCTACGCGACCTGGAACGAGCCGTCATCGCCCGCGGGGTTCGCCGACGTGCAGAGCAACCTGACGATGACATTGCCCGGCGGCAACCAGGGCATGTGCACGTTCAGCACCCCGGCCGGCACCTGCCCGTGGGGCGCGTTGACGCAACCGGCCGTCAACGTCGGCTTCTCGGGCTCGAACAACGTCACCTTCTCCGGTGACCGCTTCGTCGACCTCGGCG
>WQWK01000081.1 GCA_009785395.1 Conexibacteraceae bacterium | reverse complement strand
GGGCTTCAAGGACACCCAGGACTGGTTCAACACCCCGGGCGACAGGCCGCTGACGATCGCGGGGCTGCGTGGCCACGTCGTGCTCGTCGACTTCTGGACCTACACGTGCATCAACTGCATCCGCACGCTGCCGTTCGTCGAGGGGCTCTACAGGCACTACCACCGCTACGGGCTCGATGTCGTCGGCGTCGAGACGCCCGAGTTCACGTTCGAGCAGGAGGCCGGCAACGTGCGCCAGGCGATCCAGACCGACGGCATCACCTACCCGGTCGTGCAGGACAACCATTACGGGACCTGGGACGCGTACGGCAACCAGTACTGGCCGGCCGAGTACTACATCGACGCAAGCGGCGAGGTGCGCCGCTACGAGCCCGGCGAGGGCGGCTACGGCACGGATGAGATGGATGTGCGCGCACTGCTGCTCGCAGCCGGCGCCAAGCATCTGCCGCCGCTGATGACCGCCCGCGCGCAGACAGCCTCCACGCGGCTCGCCTCGACCGAGACGTACCTGAACCCGCAGCGGGCGCAGGCCGGCAACGAGGACTTCGTCGAGCCGCTGCAGAGCGGCACGTATTCGTACACGCTCCCCGCGAGCCTCGGCGTCAACCAGTGGGCGCTGGGCGGGACCTGGAAGGCGGGCGCGCAATCGATCACCCCGGCGGCCGCCAGCGCCAGCATCGGGGGCGGGGTGCAGGCCCGCGACGTCTACCTGGTGATGACCTCGGAGGGCGACCGGCCGCGGCGCGGGCGCGTGCTGCTCGGCGGCAAGCCGATCGCCGCCGCCGACCGCGGCGCCGATGTCGGCCCCGGCGGCTACTTCACGGTCACCGGCCAGCGCCTCTACAGCCTCGTGAAGCTGCGCGCCGACGCGACCTTCCAGATCACCGTCCAGATCCCCCGCGGGGTGCAGGCTTACGACTTCACGTTCGGATGAACCGGACGGCGTCACGTTCGGACGCAGCGAGCATGTCTAGAATCGGGTGGATGGAGGGCTCAACCGAAGTCCGTAGTTGGTTGCGCTGCTACCGCTGCTGGTCAACGAATCTGGAAGTACAGCTGCATTACGAGGGCATCCACCGCATCGATCCGGAGACGGGCGAGCGCACCGATGTCGTCGATGAGATGCAGGAGGCCGTCGTGCAATGCCTCGAGTGCATGCACGACCAGCCGCACCTCGGCTTCCACAACGGGCGCGTGGAGCCGATCGAGGATCGCTGGGAGCGGATGATCACCGGCACGCCCTGGATCGCCTCCTGCACCGTGACGGTCGATGCCGACGACGTCGAGACCTGCTCGGGCCCCGACGCCGGCGACGCGCTGTCCTACGCGGCCTTCGGCGACCCCGGCACCCGCGAGTTCTTCACCCACGTCCGCTTCCACAAGCACGATGACGACCGCGTCGTCGTGCACCTGCTGGTCGAGCTCTACGCGCGCACCGCCGAGGAGGCCACCGACGTGCTCGAGGATGCCGCGCGCGGCACCCTCGCGATCACGTCGCTGGCGGAGGAATCGCGTCCTCCCGCGTCGACCGGCCGGAACGCGCACTAGCCCTCAGCGCCAGTCCGGCCTCGACGACGAGCAGCGCGAGCGCGACCGGCACCGTCGCCGGCAGGTTGGCGACGACCAGGAACAGCAGGTCGAAGACCGCCGCGATCGCAAGCGTCAGAACGGCCGCGGTGCGCTGGACCCGCACCCTGGATGCGAACACGCCGCCGAGCAGCCCCGCGACGAACAGGTCTCCGTAGCCCATCGTGACGGTGCCGAACTGCTCTGACTGGAGCTGCGGCAGGCCGGCGCCCGGACGCGCCTGCACCAGCACGGTGTTGGGCGCCTGCAGCTGGTTGGAGGCGATCAGCCAGACGTCGGCGCAGGCCATCGCGATGATCCCGAGCTTGAGCCAGCGGCTCGGCGTGACCGCTGACAGCAGCACCCCGAGCGTCACGCAGGACAGGCCCGTCAGCAGCGCGCCGGCCGCCTGGCCGGCAAGGCTCCCCGGCGTACGCCAGACGATCACGAACAGTCCGACGGCGGCGAGCGCCAGCCACGGACGCGCACCGCGCGCCAGCCATCCCAGTGCCGCGACCGCCAGCAGCGGCACCGCCACCAGCGCCAGGTAGGTCAGCCAGCTGGCCGTATCCGAGGCGTAGCGGATCGCGAAGATCACGCCGACGATCGAGATGACCGGGATCAGCGCCCAGCCACGCCCGCGCAGACGGCGCAGGCGCTGGGCCCACTTGGGGTCGAGCGCACGTGGCGCTGCCACAACGCCGGCCTGCAAAGCAAGCAGGCCGGCGTCGGATGGGATCAGAGGAAGTGCCGTGGCTGTCAGCTCAGGCGCTGCTCGAGCTGCTCGAGCTGCTCGCGGAGCGCCGCCGGGAGTGTCTTCCCGAACTTCTCGTAGTGGGCGCGGACCTGCGGGATCTGCTGCTTCCAGCCCTCTGCGTCCACGCGCAGAAGCTCCTGCATGTCGGCCTCGCTGACGTCCAGGCCGGCCGTGTCGATGCCGTCCGGACCGACAGCCGGGAGCAGGCCGATCTCGGTCTCGACTGCCGCCGCCGTGCCCTCGCAGCGGCGGAAGACCCACGCAAGCACCCGCGAGTTCTCGCCGAAGCCCGGCCACAGGTACCTGCCGTCGGCGCTCTTGCGGAACCAGTTGACGTAGAAGACGTTCGGCAGCTGCGCGCCCTCGCGCTGACTGAGGCTCAGCCAGTGCTGCCAGTAGTCGCCCATGTTGTAGCCGCAGAACGGCAGCATCGCCATCGGGTCGAAGCGCAGCGTCCCGACGGCGCCGGTCGCGGCCGCGGTCGTCTCCGATGACATCGTCGAGGCGAGGAACACGCCGTGCGCCCAGTCGCGGGCCTCGTGCACGAGCGGCACCACGGTCGCACGGCGGCCGCCGAACAGGAACGCGTCGATCGGAACGCCGGCCGGGTCCTCCCACTCGGGCGCGATCGACGGGACCTGGCTGGCGGGCGCGGTGAAGCGCGCGTTCGGGTGCGCTGCCGGGGTCTCCGAGTCCGGCGTCCAGTCGTTGCCGCGCCAGTCGATCAGATGCGCGGGCTTCTCCTGCGTGAGCCCCTCCCACCAGACGTCGCCGTCGTCGGTGAGCGCGCAGTTGGTGAAGATCGCATTGCGCGCGGCCGCGGCGATCGCGTTGTGGTTGGTGAGCTCGCCCGTTCCCGGAGCGACGCCGAAGATCCCGTACTCGGGGTTCACGGCCCGCAGGCGGCCGTCTGCGTCGAACTTCATCCAGGCGATGTCATCGCCGACCGTCTCGGCCTTCCAGCCGGGCAGGGAGGGGACCAGCATCGCGAGGTTGGTCTTCCCGCAGGCGCTGGGGAAGGCGCCAGTGATGTACTTGACGCGCCCCTCGGGCGAGGTCAACTTCAGGATCAGCATGTGCTCGGCGAGCCAGCCCTCGTCGCGCGCCATCACCGAGGCGATGCGCAGCGCGAAGCACTTCTTGCCGAGCAGCGCGTTGCCGCCGTAGCCCGATCCGTAGGACCAGATCTCACGCGTCTCCGGGAACTGGACGATGTACTTGTCCTCGGCGTTGCACGGCCACGGCACGTCCTGGGCGCCGTCGGCGAGCGGCATGCCGACCGAGTGCAGACACGGCACGTAATCGCCGTCATCGCCCAGCGCGTCGAGCGCCTCCTGGCCCATGCGGGTCATGATCTTCTGCGAGACCGCCACGTAGGCGGAGTCCGTCAGCTCGACGCCGATGTGGGAGATCGGCGAGCCGATCGGGCCCATGCTGAACGGCACGACGTACATCGTGCGGCCGCGCATGCAGCCCTCGAAGAGGCCGTTCAGGGTTCGGCGCATCTCCGCCGGATCCATCCAGTTGTTGGTCGGGCCCGCGTCCTCCTCGCGCTCGGCGCAGATGAAGGTGCGGTCCTCGACCCGCGCGACGTCGCTGGGGTCCGACAGCGCGAGGTATGAGTTCGGGCGCTTGGACTCGGAGAGCCTGCGGAACGTGCCGGCGTCGATCAGCAGCTGCGCGAGGCGGTCGTACTCCTCGTCCGAGCCGTCGCACCAGTAGACCTCGTCCGGCTGCGTCAGCGCGGCAACCTTTTCCACCCACGCGCGCAGCCCGGCGTGGTCGGTCTTTGCGCCCTGTTTCATGACCGTGTGCGACATGTCCAGTTACTGCTCCTTACTCGTCGTCTCTCGTTCAGTTACGCCTGCACAGCTGCAGGGTCCTTGCGGGGGACGAGCACAAGCCGCTTGAACTCAGCGACGAGGACACCGTCCTGGTTGAGGACGCGCGTATGCACCTTGACGATGCCGCGGTCCGGCTTTGATGCTGAGGGCCTGGCCTCCAGCACCTCGGTCTCGGCAAACAGCGTGTCCCCGTGGAACACGGGGTTCGGGTGTGAGAGCTCCTCGGTCGCGAGATTGGCGATCGCCTTGCCACTGATGTCCGAGACGCTCATTCCCAGCGCGAGCGAGTACACGTAGGGCCCGACAACGACGTTGCGCCCCTGCTGCGTCTGGGCCGCATACACATCGTTGATATGCAGCGGATGGTGGTTCATCGTCAGCAGACAGAACAGATGATCGTCGGCCTCGGTGACGGTCTTCGCGGGCCAGTGCTTGTAGATCGCGCCGACCTCGAACTCCTCGAAGTAGCGGCCGTACGGGTGCGCACCTGTCGCTTCACGCACACGCTGGTCAGTATCCACGCTCTGCTCGGTATCTCTAACTTGCGCCATACGGCATCGTAGCCAGAAACCGCGGCAGACAAGGAGAGCAGCAGTGCGCAACCCCCGAGAGTTCGGCAGACCGCTGGCGATCGGCGCTCCGGCGCCGCTGTTGGAGATCCCCTTCAGGCCGTCGCGGATGATCCATTTCCTGGACTTCTCCAACGAGAAGATGGTCGCGAAGGTGCCGGAGATCGCGCCGACCGTGGACATCCTGCTCGGGAACCTCGAGGACGCGGTGCCGGCGGACCGCAAGGTGGCGGCGCGCGAGGGGCTCGTGCGGGTTGGGCGTGAGATGTCGCTCGGGGACACGCAATTCTGGACGCGCGTCAACAGCCTCGAGTCGCCGTGGATCCTCGACGACCTGACGACCCTGGTGGGCGAGATCGGGGACAAGCTCGACGTGATCATGGTTCCGAAGGTCGAGGGACCGTGGGACATCCACTACGTGGACCGGCTGCTGGCGCAACTGGAGGCTCGGGCGGGTCTTTCCAGGCCGATCCTGGTGCACGCTCTGCTGGAGACCGGGCTGGGGGTCGTCAACGTCGAGGAGATCGCCGCCGCCTCCCCGCGCATGCAGGGGATGAGCTTCGGCCCCGCCGACCTGGCCGCGTCGCGGCGGATGAAGACGACGCGTGTCGGCGGCGGCCATCCGGGGTACCGGGTGCTCGGCGACCCGGACCCTGCGGATCCAGACGCGCCGCGGGCCAGCGCCCAGCAGGACCTGTGGCACTACTCGATCGCCCGCATGGTCGACGCCTGCACCTCGGCCGGGATCCTGCCCTTCTACGGCCCGTTCGGCGATATCCGCGATGTCGAGGGGTGCGAGGCGCAGTTCCGCTCGGCGTTCCTGCTCGGCTGCGTCGGCGCCTGGTCCCTGCACCCGGTCCAGATCGAGATCGCCAAGCGCGTGTTCAGCCCCGATCCCGATGAGGTGCTGTTCGCCAAGCGGGTCCTGGAGGCGATCCCTGACGGTCGCGGCGTGCACATGATCGACGGCAAGATGCAGGACGACGCGACCTGGAAGCAGGCGCAGGTGATGGTCTCGCTCGCGCGCATGCTGGCCGATAAGGACGCCGACCTGAGCGCCGCATACGAATTCTGAGAGCCCGGGCACGGGCTCTGGGGCCGGAATACGTAATATTGCCGCTCACATGCGGATTTCAGCGAAGGCGGACTACGCGGTGCGGGCGATGGTCGAGCTCGCCGCCGCCGCGGGCGAGAAGCCGGTCAAGGCCGAGCGCATCGCGACCGCACAGGGCATCCCGCTGAACTTCCTCGAGAACATCCTCGGGGAGCTGCGCCATGCCGGCCTCGTGCGCTCGCACCGTGGCGCCGAGGGTGGTTTTCGCCTCGCCAAGGACCCCTCGGGCATCAGCGTCGCGGACGTGATCCGCGCGGTCGAGGGGCCGTTGGCGAGCGTGCGCGGCGCCCCACCCGAGGAGTCCGAGTACAGCGGCGCCTCCGAGGCGCTGCTGCGCGTCTGGATCGCAGTGCGCGCGAACCTGCGCAAGGTCGTCGAGCAGGTGACGATCGCGGATGTCGCCAGCGGGAAGATCCCGCGTGCGATTGACAAGCTTGCCGACGATCCCGACGTCTGGATCACACGCTGAAGCCCCTCGAGCTCGAGACCGTTGAATTGCAGGTTGAGCAGCGCGTCGCGTGGCTGACCCTGAGTCGGCCTGAGGCGCTCAACGCGCTGACGCCCCAGGTCGGGGAGGAGATCCTGGCGGTGCTCGAGCGCGTTGCCGGCGACCCGGAGGTGCGTGCGCTCGTGATCACAGGCGCGGGCCGCGGCTTCTGCACCGGCGCGGATCTCAAGTCCGGCGCCTGGATGCTGCAGAACGGCAGGGCGGACCTGCTGAGCCCGCTGCGGGAGATCTTCCACCCGATGATCATGCGCCTGCGCACGCTCGAGAAACCGGTGATCGCCGCCGTCAACGGTCCCGCCGTCGGGATCGGCTGCTCGCTCGCGCTGGCGGCCGACATCGTCGTGGCAGCCGCCTCCGCCTACTTTCTGCTGGCGTTCGCGAACATCGGACTGACCCTCGACGGCGGCGCCTCGGCGCGGCTTGTGGGCCGCATCGGCCACGGCCGCGCCTCCGAGGTGGCGCTGCTGGCCGAGCGGGTCGGCGCTGAGCAGGCGCTCGCGTGGGGGCTCGTCAACAGGGTCGTGCCCGACCTCGAGCTGCACGCCGCCGCCGGCGAGCTGGCGGCGCGGTTCGCGGCCGGCCCACCCGGCTCCTACGCTTCGATCAAGCGCTCGCTGAACGCCTTCGCCTATCCGCGCCTGGCCGAGCAGCTGGAGCTCGAGGGGCAGCTGCAGCAGCAGCGCGCCGAGTCCGCGGACTTCCTGGAGGGAGTGCAGGCTTTCATTGAAAAGCGGCCTGCCCAATTCACCGGCGATTGAGGAGAGCTTTTGAGGAGAGTGCTGTCATGAACCTTGCCCAGATCCTGACCGACGCCGTCAGCAGCGACCCTGAACGGGTCGCCGTCAAGCTCGACGACTTCGCGCTCAACTACGGGCTGCTCGAGCAGGGGGCGATGCGGATCGCCGGGATGCTCTCCGAGCGCGGCGTCGTCCCCGGTGACCGCGTCGCGCTGATGCTCCCGAACGTGCCGCACTTCGTCGTCGCCTACTACGGGATCCTGCGCGCCGGCGCGATCGTCGTGCCCCTGAACGTGCTCAACAAGCGCCGCGAGGTCGAGTACTACCTGCGCGACTCGGGCGCGAAGCTGATCTTCGTCTGGCACGACTTCGCGGCCGAGGTGGAGGCTGCCGCGGCCGATGTAGGCTGCGAGTGCGTGCTGGTGACCCCCGGCGAGTTCGAGCAGAGTCTGTTCGCAGTCGAGCCTGTGACTGAGATGGTGCAGCGCGATGCCTCCGATACGGCGGTGCTGCTCTACACCTCGGGCACGACCGGCACCCCCAAGGGGGCCGAGCTCACCCACGCGAACCTGCTGCGCAACTGCCAGGCATCCAGCGGCCTCTTCAGTCTCGAGCCCGGCGCCGTCGTGCTCGGAGCCCTCCCCCTGTTCCACTCCTTCGGCCAGACCTGCGCGATGAACTCCTCCGTGGTGTCCGAGGGGACGCTGACGTTGCTGCCGCGCTTCGATCCGGTCAAGGCGCTCGAGATCATCGAGCGTGACGGGGTGGCCGTATTCGAGGGCGTGCCGAGTATGTATGGGGCGATGTTGAACGTCCCGGATCACGAGCGCTTCGACACCTCGACGCTCACCCGCTGCGCCTCCGGCGGCGCAGCGATGCCGGTCGAGCTGATGCGGGGGTTCGAGCGCGCGTTCAACTGCACGATCCTCGAGGGTTACGGGCTGTCCGAGACCGCACCGGTGGCCTCGTTCAACCACCCCGACCGGGAGCGCAAGGCGGGGTCGATCGGCACGCCGATCGAGGGCGTGGAGATGCGGGTTGTCGACGACACGGATGCGGTGCTCCCGCCCGGCGAGGTCGGCGAGATCGTCATCCGCGGCCACAACGTCATGAAGGGCTACTGGCAGCGTCCCGATGCCACCGCCGAGGCGATGCGCGGCGGCTGGTTCCACACCGGCGACCTCGCGCGAGTCGACGCCGACGGCTACTACTTCATCGTCGATCGCAAGAAGGACATGATCATCCGCAACGGGTTCAACGTCTATCCGCGCGAG
>WQWK01000080.1 GCA_009785395.1 Conexibacteraceae bacterium | reverse complement strand
GCGTAGTCCTCGAGCTGGTCTGAGCCGATCCGGCCGACGCCGAAGTAGCGTGACTGCGGGTGCGAGAAGTAGAGGCCGCTGACGGAGGAGCCCGGCAGGATCGCGTAGCTCTCCGTGAGCGTGATACCGGCGCGGGCGGGGGCGTCGAGCAGCTCGAAGATCGTTTGCTTCTCGGTGTGGTCGGGCTGGCAGCCGTAGCCGGGCGCGGGGCGGATGCCCCGGTACTGCTCGGCGATCAGCTCGGCCCCGGAGAGCCGCTCGTCGGCGGCGTAGCCCCACAGCTCGCGGCGCACGTGCTCGTGCAGGCGCTCGGCGAAGGCCTCGGCCAGGCGGTCGCAGAGCGCCGCGAACATGATCTTGTTGTAGTCGTCGTGCTCGGCCTCGAACAGCGCGGCGCGCTCGGGCTCGCCGTGCCCGGCGGTCACCGCGAAGGCACCGATGTAGTCGTCGACGCCGGAACCGGCGGGCGCGATGAAGTCGGCGAGCGCCAGGTTCGGATGCTCGCGGTCGCGCGCGAGCTGCTGGCGCAGCGTGTGCAGTGTCGCGATCTGCGCGCCGCGGCCGCCGTCCGCCCCCGCGCCCGAGTACACGCGGATGTCGTCGCCGTCACCCGCGGCCGGCCACAGCCCGGCGACGGCCTTGGCGGTGACCCAGCGCTCGGCGACCAGCCGCTCGAGCATCGCGCGCGCGTCGTCGTAGAGCGAGCGCGCGGTCTCACCCACGGTCGGGTCGTCGAAGATCTTCGGGAACGTCCCCTTCAGCTCCCAGGTGCGAAAGAACGGCGTCCAGTCGATGTAGAGCGCGAGCTCGGCCAGATCCCAGTCGTCAAACGACTGCACCCCGAGCGATGCCGGCACCGGCGGCACGCCCGCGCCCCAGTCGAGGGCCAGGCGGTTGGCGCGCGCGTCGTCCAGTGACACGCGTCTACTGGCGGCGCGCCCGCTTGCGCGCCGCTCAGCGATCTCGCCGTACTCGGCCTTGACCGCTGCGGAGAGCACGGCCCGCTGCTCCGGATCAACCAGCGCGCTGACCACGCCGACG
This sequence comes from Conexibacteraceae bacterium, assembly GCA_009785395.1. The sequence continues at coordinate 7,458 of WQWK01000080.1, read as the reverse complement.
GCGCGCGAGGCGTCCTGCACGTACACGGTCTGTCCGCGCGAGTAGCAGGGGTCGATCTTGACGGCCGTGTGCAGCTTGCTGGTGGTCGCGCCGCCGATCAGCAGCGGCAGCGAGAGCCCGCGCCGCTCCATCTCGGTCGCGACCGAGCACATCTCCTCCAGTGACGGCGTGATCAGGCCCGAGAGCCCGATCATGTCCGCGCCCTGCTCGACGGCCGTATCGAGGATCTTGTGGCCCGGCACCATCACCCCGAGGTCGATCACGTCGTACCCGTTGCAGCCGAGCACGACGCCGACGATGTTCTTGCCGATGTCGTGCACGTCGCCCTTCACGGTCGCCATCACGATCCGGCCGGCGCTGCGCGCCTCGGTGCGCTCGGCCTCCATGAACGGCTCCAGATGCGCGACCGCCTGCTTCATCACGCGCGCGGACTTCACCACCTGCGGCAGGAACATCTTGCCCTGGCCGAACAGGTCGCCGACGACGTTCATGCCGTCCATCAGGGGGCCCTCGATCACATCGAGCGGCTTGCCCAGCTCGAGCCGCGCCTCCTCGGCGTCGGCCACGACGTACTCGTTGATGCCGTGCACGAGCGCGTGCACGAGCCGCTCGCGCACCGGCTGCTCGCGCCAGGAGAGGTCGGCCACACGCCTGGCGCCGCTCTCGTTGTCGCGGTAGCGCTCGGCGATCTCCAGCAGCCGCTCGGTCGCGTCGGGGCGGCGGTTGAGGATCACGTCCTCGACGCGCTCGCGCAGGTCCGGCTCGATCTCCTCGTACTGGCCCAGCTGCCCGGCGTTGACGATCGCCATGTCGAGCCCGGCCGCGATCGCGTGATACAGGAACACGGCGTGGATCGCCTCGCGCAGCGGCTCGTTGCCGCGGAACGAGAAGGACACGTTGGACACGCCGCCGGAGACACGCGTGCCGGGGAGCCGCTCCTTGATCTGCCACACCGCCTCGATGAACGCGAGCGCGTACTCGTTGTGCTCGGCGATCCCGGTGGCGACCGCGAAGATGTTCGGGTCGAAGATGATGTCCTCGGGGTCGAACCCGGCCCGTTGCGTCAGCAGGTCATGGGCGCGCTCGCAGATCGCGACCTTGCGCTCGACGGTGCCGGCCTGGCCCTCCTCGTCAAAGGCCATCACCACCACCGCGGCGCCGTAGCGGCGGACCTTGCGCGCGACCGCGAGGAACGGCTCCTCACCCTCCTTGAGGCTGATCGAGTTCACGATCGCCTTGCCCTGCACGCACTTGAGCCCGGCCTCGATCACGCTCCACTTCGACGAGTCGATCATGATCGGCACGCGCGCAATGTCGGGCTCGGAGGCGACCAGGCGCAGGAAGGTCGTCATCGCCTGCTCGCCGTCGAGCAGGCCGTCGTCCATGTTGACATCGATGATCTGGGCGCCGTTCTCGACCTGCTCGCGGGCGACGCTGAGCGCCGTCTCGTAGTCGCCGGCCGCGATCAGGCGCTTGAAGCGCGCGGAGCCGGCCACGTTCGTGCGCTCGCCGATGTGGATGAAGGTGGCGCGGGTGTCGTCCGCGCCGGCCGGCGTGTCAGCAGCAGCAACCATGTCAGCAGCAACCATGTCACCACCGGCAACGGTCATGCCGCTGCAAATGGTTCCAGACCGGACAGCCGCAGCGTCGGAGCGACCTCCGGGACCTGGCGCGGCGTGATTCCGGACACGGCCTCCGCGATCGCGCGGATGTGTGCGGGGGTCGTGCCACAGCATCCCCCGACGATGTTGACAAGACCGGCCTGCGCCCACTCGCGCAGCTGCGTGCTCATGATCTCCGGCCCCTCCTCGTACTCGCCGAGCTCGTTCGGCAGTCCGGCGTTGGGATACGCCGAGATCAGCGTGTCGGCAGCGCCCGACAGCTGCGCCACGAACGGCCGCAGCTGCTCGACCCCGAAGGCGCAGTTGAGCCCGACCGCGAACGGCTCGGCGTGGCGCACCGAGATCCAGAAGGCGTCGACGGTCTGGCCCGAGAGGATCCGTCCGGAGGTGTCGGTGACCGTCCCCGAGATCCAGATCGGCAGCTCGGCGCGGCCCTCGTCCTGCAGGTCGAGGATCGCCTTCAGCGCCGCCTTCGCATTGAGCGTGTCGAAGATCGTCTCCACCAGGAACAGGTCGACGCCGCCGTCGTGCAGCGCGATCGCCTGCTCGCGGTAGGCGTCATACACCTGGTCGAAGTCGACCGCGCGCGCGCCGGGGTCGTTGACGTCGGCCGACATCGAGAGCGTGCGGTTGGTGGGGCCGATCGAGCCCGCGACCCAGCGCGGCCGGGACGGGTCGGCGGCTGTGAAGCGGTCCGCGGCCGTGCGCGCGATCCGGGCGCCCGCCAGGTTCAGCTCGCGCGCGACCGACTCCATCCGGTAGTCGGCCTGGGCGATCGCGGTCGAGCTGAAGGTGTTGGTCGAGACGATGTCAGCGCCGGCCTCGAGGTACTCGCTGACCAGATCGGAGATCACGTCCGGGCGCGTGATGCAGAGCAGGTCGTTGTTGCCGCGCAGCGGCAGCGGATGGTCCTTGAAGCGCTCGCCGCGGAAATCCTCCTCGGTGAGCCTGCGCTCCTGGATCTGGGCGCCCCAGGCGCCGTCCAGCACCAGGATCCGCTCGGTGGCGGCGTGCTTCAGGGCCTCGATGCGGGCCTCGCGCTGGGCGTCGTGCTCGTGGTCGGTCGTCATGCCGCGCTCCTCATGCCGCGCTCCTCATGCCGCGCTCCTCACGCCGAGCAGCCGGGACACGGCCGGCGCGAGCTCGCCCTGGTTGAGCGTGTAGAAGTGGAAGTCCTCGAAACCCTCGCGCCGCAGGCGCTCGACCTGCTCGGCCGCAACGATCGCGCCCAGCAGCTTGCGCGTCGTCTGATCCTCCTCGAGCCCGCGGAAATGCGCGGCCAGTGAGTCGGGGAGGCTCGCGCCGCAGCGCGCCGCCATCCTCGCGACGCCGTCGAAGTCCGTGGCCAGCAGGATCCCCGGCACGACCCGTAGGCCGATGCCGGCACCCGCCATGCGTTCACGCAGTGCCACGATCGCGTCGGTGTCGAAGCAGAACTGCGTGATCGCGCGGGTCGCGCCGGCGTCGGCCTTGCGCGCGAGCACATCGAGGTCGTGACTCGCCGACACCGAGTCCGGGTGCGGTTCTGGGTAGGCGGCGACGCTGATCTCGACCGGCGCCTGGCGCCGGATCGCGGCGACCAGCTCGATCGAGCTGCGGTGTCCATCCGGGTGGGGCTCGAACCGCGCCCGCCCGTTCGCCTCCGCCCCCGCGACCGCCGCGGGCACGTCTCCGCGCAGGGCGACGATGTGGCGCACGCCGGCCTCCCAGTAGCGGGCGACGTCAGCCGCCGTGTCCGCGCGCGAGCGCCCGACACAGGTGAGATGGCCCGCGATCGTCAACGTCGTGCGCTGCGCGATCGCGTTCAGCACGCCGATCGTCGCGTCCTTGGCGCTGCCGCCGGCGCCGCAGGTGACGGACACGAAGCCCGGCTGCAGCGGCGCGAGCCGGTCGAGCGTGTCCCAGAGCCGCAGCTCGCCCTCGGGCGTGCGCGGCGGAAAGACCTCGAACGAAATCATTGCGATCCTCCTGCTCCGGCGGGCGGCTCGCCGGCCGCCCCACCGGCCGCAGCGCGCAGCAGCCACAGCCGCACGGTCAGCTGCTCCTCCTCGCAGGACGGCGGCAGCGAGCACTCGCTCTCGCACACCAGGCCGGCGGCCTGCGCCCAGTTCGTCATCTCCTCGTCGGTGATCCCGAGCCGCCGGTGCCCGTGGTGCTCCCGCAGCTGCTCGACGTCGTGCGCCGCGAAGTCGGCCACGACCAGGCGGCCGCCGGGGCGCAGCAGCCGTGCCGCGTCGGCGATCGCCTCGCCCGGCTCGTCGAGCAGGTGCAGCACGTGGTGCATGACGGCGACGTCGAAGCTGCCCGCGTCGAACGGCGGGCGGTGCACGTCCCCGTGGCGCACGGCGACGCTCGAGCCCTGCGCGTCGCCCAGGGCCGCACGGGCGAGCGCCACCATCTCATGGTCGATGTCGAGCCCGATGCTCTGCGCGCTGTGCGGGGCCAGCAGCTCGAGCATGCGGCCGGTCCCGGTGCCGATGTCGAGCAGGCGGCCGATCGGCCCCTCACCGACGAGCAGGTTCAGCAGCGCGCGCTCGACTGCGGCCTCGCCGACGTATAGGCCGCGCAGCGCCTCGAAATCCAGGGCGTGGGCGTTGCGGTAGGCGATCGCAGCCTCACGACGGGCCTCGCGCACGCGATCCAGGGCGGCGAGGTCAGCCGCGAGCGTCGCGTCCGTCTCGGACGCGAGCGCCGCAAGGGTGTAGGCGAGCTCGGCCGCCGGGCTGTCCTCGGCCAGCCGGTAGTAAACGTGGGCGCCCTCGGGCGCGCGCTCGAGGATCCCGGCGTCCACCAGCAGCCGCAGGTGCCGGCTGGTGCGCGGCTGGCTCTGACCCACCACGCGTGTGATCTCGGTGACCGTCAGCTCCTCGCGGCCGAGCAGCGCCGCGAGCCGCAGGCGCGTCGGCTCGGCGACGGCGCGCAGCGCCCCGACGAGCTCCTCGAAGCCAAGGCGGCGGCCCAGTCCGGCGGCGAGTCCCGCGGCCAGCGCCTGGCCGCCCTCCCGGGTGACGGCCCGGCCATCCTCCTGGGCGATCGCCTCAGCTGTCTCGTACGCGTACGTCGTATCGGTCATCCACCGCGACCATACCACCAATCAAGTCGCATATAAAGATATGTGCATATGGCTGCATGCGAGATGTCGGAGTCGCATGCAGGCCGCCCGTGGCGCCCACCGCCCCGCGGTGTGCATTACTCTCGCCGCCATGCACTTCGACACGCTCACCGCCCCCGAGCAGCGTGTCCTCGGCTGCCTGATCGAGAAGCGCTTCACGACCCCCGACCAGTACCCGCTCAGCCTCAACGCGCTGCGGCTGGCCTGCAACCAGTCGACCAACCGCGATCCGGTCGTCAACTATGACGAGGAGACCGTCCGCGAGGCGGCGCAGCGCCTCAGCAAATACGGGCTGGCGCGCCTCGCCAGCGGCCACACGAGCCGCGCGACCAAGTACCGCCACCTCGCCGAGGAGGCGCTCGGCCTGAACCGCGAGCAGCTCGCGATCCTGTCGGTCCTGCTGCTGCGCGGCCCACAGACCCCCGGTGAGCTCAAGACCCGGAGCGAGCGCGTGGTCAGCTGGCCGTCACTCGGCGCCGTGGACCAGGTCCTCGCCGAGTTGGGCGAGCGCGGCTACGCCCAGCGGCTCGAGCGCCGGCCCGGCCAGAAGGAGGATCGCTTCACCCAGCTGCTCGGCGGCGCGCCCGACGGCCGGGCCGCGACGCCGGCGGTGCCGCCCCCGATGGCGCAAACGCCGGCGGTGCCGCCGCCGGTGGCGCAAACGCCAAGCGCCACCGGCGCAGACGGGGTTGGCACGGCGGGCGAGGTGTCCAGGGTGGACGGGCGGGAACTATTCACTCGCCTGAATGCGCTCGAACAGCGGGTCGCCGAGCTCGAGGCGCGGCTATCTGAGCGCGCTTGGACGGACCCTTAGGTCGGTAGCGCCAGACCGACCAGGTAGGTCGCGCCGCCGACGATGACGCCGGCCAGCGTCATCTCGAGGCCGGCCGCCCACCAGGTCCGCAGCGTCACCAGCGACTTGGCGGCGCCGACCAGGAAGTGCGCGACCAGGGAGACGGCGGCGGAGATCGCGATCCCCAGCGTGCCGGTCGTGAAGATGAACGGGATCACCGGGATCATCGCGCCGAGCCCGGTGGAGACGCCGGCCGCGATCGACGCCTGCACGGCGTTGCCGTCGTCGGCGCCGCTGCTGCCGAGCTCCTCGATCGCGAGCGCCTGCAGCATCGCGTCGGGGTTGCGGGAGAGTTGCTCGGCCATCGCGTCGGCGGTCTCCGGCTCGATGCCCTTGAGCTGGTAGAAGAGCGACAGCTCCTCCTTCTCCTCCTCGGGATGGCTCTCGATCTCGGCGCGCTCGCGGGCGAGGTTGGCCTCGATCACCTCCGTCTCCGAGCGCGAGGCGAGGTAGGCGCCGGTGGCCATCGAGAGCGCCGATGCGATCGCGCCCGCCGCGCCGGCTGTCAGCACGAAGCTCGACCCGGCGGTCGCGCCCGAGACGCCCGCGACGATGCCGAAGACCGAGGCGAGGCCGTCGTTGGCGCCGTAGATCGCGTCGCTGATCCAGCCGCCGCCCGTCCGATGGCCCTTCTCGCGGCCCATGATCTTGTCGAGCCGCGCCTTCGCGGCCTGCTGGTTGGGCGAGAGCAGTGGCACCGCCGGGCCCCCAGACCCGGTCCCGTCGCCGTCGCCGTCGCCGGCGCGCATCTCATTGACTGCCATCGAGTGCGAGCGCTCCTCCTTGCGGATCTCGTGCAGCAGCCTGTCGGTCTGCTCGTCACCGGTCGGGCGCTTGTACAGATCGTCGACCTCGTCGTCCTCGGCGGCCTCGCGCGCCGCCAGCAGCCTGTCGACGGGCGCGATCCGCGCCTGCATGCGCGCCCAGCGCGAGAGCTTGACGCTGTCAGCCGCGGGGACCTCGATGCCGAGCTCGCGCATCCGCTGCTCGAGACGCCCGCGGTGGCTCGACTCGGCCTGCGCCATCCGCCGCATGATCTCGGCCTCGCGATCGGGCAGGCGGGCCGCGATCAGCTCGTACATGGCGCCCGCCTGGATCTCACCGCGCCACGCCTTCAGCAGCCGCTCGCGGACCTCGGGTGGCGCTCCGTCGCTCATCGTGTCCGGCAGAGTAACCAGAAGCAGCGCCGGAGCACCTGCTTTGGGCGGCCTAACTGCGGGGCGGGGCCGCTTCGTTGGGCCAAATGCCCCCTATAGGCGGCATTTGGCCCAACGAAGTGATCAGTCTGAGGGCTCTTCGTCGGGCCAGTGCCCGTGCTCGCTCAGGTAGGCGCGGTCCTCGGCCTCGCGCTCGCGCTCGTCGTCGCCGCTGATACCCAGGCGCCAGAGGAAGTTGATCAGCCACGTGGAGGCGCCCGCCCCGGCGAAGGCGGCGAACGCGGACACGCCGAACCCGTCGAAGTTCTCGGCGACCATCAGCACGATCCCGACCACGACCAGGCCGATCGGGATCCACCAGCGCAGCAGCCGCACCGGCAGGCTGACCGGCAGCTTGTCGCTCTCAGCGCGGAGCAACGCGCCCTCCGGCCGGCCGCTGGATGACCACCAGCCCGGGCTCCGGCGAGTCCGCCGAGTCCGCCGAGTCCGCCGAGTCCGCCGAGTCCGCCGCCGGATCGCCGGTCGCCGGATCGGCGGCCGCGAACCGGCCCTCCAGCGACCGCAGGCGCGACTCGAACGCGGCGGCGACCCGCGTGGCGTGGGCCTTCGCGAACTCGGCGCGCTCGCCCACGAACAGCTCGTCGATCGTCTCGCCCCAGAGCAACAGCCAGCGGTCGAAGTGGCCGCGTGTCAGCCGCACCTGCATGTTCAGCT
>WQWK01000079.1 GCA_009785395.1 Conexibacteraceae bacterium | reverse complement strand
CGTTGCGCCGACCTGCCGCACACGGTCGGGCTCGTCACCGACCTTGACGAGCAACTCGGCGAGCGTGCGCTCGAGAGCCTCGAGGCGGAGCTGCGCCACCGCGAGCGCATCCTGCGCGAGCACGGCGCCGACGACCTCTCGGCACTCGCGCGGCTGGTCGCCGCCGGGCGGGCTGAGCCGCTACCGCGGCTGCTTGTGGTGATCGACGAGTTCGCAACCCTGGCCTCGGAGCTGCCCGACTTCATCGCCTCCCTTGTCGGGATCGCTCAGCGCGGCCGCAGCCTGGGGGTGCACCTGCTGCTCGCCACCCAGCGGCCCTCCGGCGCCGTCAACGAAAACATCCGCGCCAACGCCAACCTGCGCATCTGTCTGCGCGTGCAGACCGGGCAGGACTCGACGGATGTGATCGAGTCGCCTGCCGCGGCCCGGATCGGGCGCGGCCAGCCGGGTCGGGCGTTCGTGCGGCTCGGGCCCTCCGAGCTGCATCCGATCCAGACGGCACTGGTGACCGGAAGCAGCGAGACCGAGCGCCAGGCGGCGGTGAAGGTGCGGGATTTCACGTTCGCGACGGCGGCCGTGACGGCGCCCGGGGGCGGGCCCACGGCCGCTCATGGCCAGGTCACCGACCTCGATCGGCTCGTCAGCGCCGCGATCGACGCCGCCGCGCAGATCACCGCGCCGCGGCGGCCCTGGCTGCCGCCGCTCCCGGCCGAGCTGGCGCTGGGGGACCTGCAGGCGGCTGCGCCGGTCCCGTTCGCGGGCGAGCGTGGCTTCACGGTGCCGCTGGCGCTGCTGGACGATCCGCGCGCGCAGGCCCAGTACCCGGCGGGCTGGAACCTTGACGCCGGCAACCTCCTGCTGTTCGGGCTCGCCGGGAGCGGCACGACCACCGCCCTGCAGACGCTGGCGCTGGCGCTTGCGGCCGCTGCGCCGCCTGACGCGCTTCACATCTATGTGCTGGATCTGGGCGCGGGCGACCTGCAGCCGCTGCGTGAGCTCCCGCACAGCGGCGCCGTGATCGCCGCGACTGAGCGCGAGCGGCAGGCGCGGCTGGTGCGGTGGCTGCGCGGTGAGCTCGCAGCGCGACGGCAGGCCGGCGGCGGCGCCGGTGAGCACCCCGGGGCCGGCGAGCACCCCCGGATCGTGGTGCTGCTGGACGGCTACGCGGCGTTCGTCGCCGAACACTCGGACGTGCTCGGCGACGCCGTGCGCGAGGACCTGGCTCGCGTCTGGGCCGACGGGCCGGAGGTCGGCATCCACTTCGCGATCGCCGCGGACCGCCCCGGCGCGGTGCCGTCGGCGCTCGCCTCGCTGGCGCAGCAGCGACTGATCCTGCGGCTGGCGGATCTCGCGGATTACGCCCAGTTCGGCCTCGGGCGCCGGTCGATTCCCCGCTTCGCCCCGGGCCGCGCCGTGGTCGCGGCAAGCTCGCCGCGGGTCGCGCAGATCGCGCGCACCCGGCAGCCGCTCGTCAGTGCCGTTGCCGAGTTGGCCTCGCGGCACGGCCCCGCGCGGCGGCCGCCGGCCGTGATCGGCACGCTGCCCGAGCGCATCACGGTCGCCGAGCTGCTGGCGATGAGCGTTGCCGAATCCACCGCCGGGGCGCTGTGGCTGCCGGTGGCGGTCGAGGACGAGACGCTCGCCGCGGCCGGCTGGTCGCTGTACCCGGGCGAGCACGCGCTGATCACCGGCCCCGCGCGCACCGGGCGCACGAGCACGCTGCAGGCGATCGCGCAGGCGTGCGCGGCCCTCCACCCCGAGGTGCTCTTGCACGCCATCGCCCTGCGCCGCTCACGGCTGGCCGATCTCCCGGGGCTACGTGGCGTGGCAACGAGCGCGCAACAGCTGGGGGAGATGGTCGCGGGTCTGCGTGAGGCGGAGGGCCCGGCGCTGCTGCTGATCGACGATGCCGAAGCGGTCGAGGATCCGGAGCGCGCGCTCACCGACCTGATCGCCGACCTGGACGGACGCGTGCACGTGATCGCCGCCGGGCGCGCAGACGGGCTGCGGGCCCTCGGTCACTGGTCCACGGGCATCCGGGCCTCCCGCAACGGCCTGCTGCTGCAGCCCGATCTCAACATCGACGGCGGCCTGTTCGGCATCGCGCTCCCGCGCCGCCCGGCGCCGCCCGCCCGGCCCGGCTGCGGCTACCTGATCCGTGCCGGGGCATTCGGCCTGGCCCAGGCGGCGCTGCCCGACTCGGGTTGAGCCGGCCCGTCCGCCGCGCGCTCCACCCTGCAGCTTGCGGCCATCCGGTCGAACAGCACCATGAACGCCTCGGCCTGATCGATGTGGGGGGTGGTGAACACCAGCGCCAGCGCGCCCAGACCGGTGTCGCGCAGGTACCGGACCATCAGCAGCCCCGGCTCAGAACTGACCTTTCTGGCCGCCGGCGGCTTTCCGGCGATGTCGGCCATCATCACGGCGAGGGTGAACTGCGTCGTCGGCCGCAGTGCCAGCAGGAAGGTCTCCGCCGCCACCACGCCTGGACGGCCGAGCACCGCCGGGACCTGCGTGGAGGCGCTCGGATCGGGCGGCGCGATCGACACGATCAGGTCCCGGCCGCCGCACCGCGCCGGCCACTCGAGTCGCTCCGAGGGCTCGCTGACGAGCTCCATCTGATCAACCGCCCGGCGTCTCACCCCAGTCCTCGTCGGTCGTGAACGCGTGCCCGTGCAGCGCGAAGCGCAGGCCGTCGTTGCCCACCTTGCGCAACGGGTCGAGCACCGCCTGATCGATCCCGTAATCGATCGGAGCACCCGCGAAGCGGGCGTACTTCTGGGCCGCGGCGACAGCCTGCTTCTGCCAGTCGATCGAACGCTCGGCGGCCGCGACCGACTCCGGGGAGCCGTCGTCGGTGCCGAGGTGCTGTTTGACGATCGCCCACTTGTCGTTGGACATGTCCATCAGCTTCCCGAAGGCCTCGTCGCTCGCGCCCGGCGCGGCGCCCTTGGCGTAGGTCTCGAGCGCGCCGAGCTCGCCCTCGGCGGCGCTCGACTGGCGCTCGCCGATGCCGAGCCAACTGCTGGCGCTGGTCTTGGTCACGTCCATCGCCTCGCCGCCCGCCGCGAAGCCGATCATCATCGCTCCGTCGGCGTAGTGGCCCTCGGCCATGTCGCTGGCGCCGGCCACGACGTTGCTGGCCGTCGCGACGCCGCCTACTATGTCGGCGGCGCTGAACGCTTCCTCGCCGATGGCCAGCTCTGGCATGGCCTCGGGCGCGACGAACAGGGTCACGAGCAGCGCCGCGGTTCCGGCGAGCGTGCCGACATCGGAAGCGAGCCGGCCCAGGGTCTCCCAGCCGGGATGGTCGTAGAAGGCCTCGACCGCCGGCACCAGGTCCTTGCCGGCGTGGTAGGCGCCCAGCGCCACGCCCTTGGCGAAGTCGCCCACCTCATGCAGCGCGCGATCCCACCACGGCGGGTTCTTGGGTGCCAGGGCCGCCGCGGCCGAGAGCCTGCTCACCACGCTGCTGCGCTCGCCGGCGAACGAGTCGAGGATCCGGAATGCCTGTGCCTCCAGCGAGGACACCTCGCCCTGAACCTGGCCGAGCGCGTTGGACGTGGATGCGTAGTTCTCTCCCGCCAGCGCGTCCGCGCTGATCTGGGCGGCCGTCGGCTTGTTGTGGCCGTTGATCTCGAGGCGCAGCATGTTGTTGTCGCCCGTGAGCTGCTGGCCCTGGGCAGACAGCTGGTTCGAGAGTGCGCCGGCGCTGCTGCGGGCGCTCTCCAGCTGCTGCTGGACCGAGCGGAACGAGCTCTGCAGCGATGCCAGCTCGCCCTCGTAGCGGTTTAGCGCCGAGGCCGCTTCGCCGTAGGAGCTGTGGACCTTATCCAGCTGTGCCGGGTAGTTGCCCACGGTGTGGCGGAAGGCGTCGGCCGCCTGGCCCCACCACTGCTCGGACGAGCCTGACGCGCTTCGCAGGCCGCCCGCCACGGCTCCTGCCTCGACCGCGACGACCTGCAGCGTGTAGGCGGCCATCCCGACCGCGCCGGGGTCGGCTGCCAGCAGGTCACGGGCGCGCGGATCGCTGAGCGGATCGGCCATCGCTCAGGTACCCGCCGCGGTCGCGATGCAGGCATCGCTCGTGTGATAGTTGGCCGCCGCCTGCTCGAGGTTCGTAGTGAGCCCCTTCAGGCTCTGGTTCAGCAGGTCGATGCCATGGTTCCAGTGACCGCAGAAGTCCTCAATCGCCTGCTCAACCGCAGCGCCGCCGAGCACGGAGGCGCTGCTTGCCGGCAGCTTCTGCATGGAGCTCATCTGCTGCCCCAGACCGTCGAGTACCGTCGCCATCGCGCGCAGCGATGCTGGATCCACGGTGAATGACGACATCGTCTTGGCGCTTCCTAGTACGCGTCCGGGGATCAGCCCATCGAGGCGCGGATCGAGTCCTCGGTCGTCTGATACTGCGTGGCGGCGCTGCCGAGCAGGCGCGAGATGCCGTCGAGCGCGTCCTTGAGGCCCGCGGCCGACCGCTGCCACTCGTCCCACAGGGTGTTGAACTGCGACGAAGCGGCGCCCTGCCAATCACCGCCGACGACGCCGGTGACCTCGCCGGCCATGCGCGCCAGCTGGTCCTGAATGCTGGCCGAGCCCGACGCGACCTGCGTCGAGAGCGACTGAAGGTCCTCAGAGGTGACCTTGATGAGACTCATTTTGATTCCTCCTCTTGATCGTGTGTCCGGCCGATGTCGGCCAGCATCGCCAGTATGGGCGCGCGAACCGGCTCCGGGAACACGACCAAGGTATGAACCGTCGATACCCGAGAACAAACGGCCGATACCCGCGGCACCTGCGATCATCAGGGCCATGGAGAAGCGTGATCGGTCCGTGCCCGCCTGGACGCTGCTTGCGGCGCTGGCCGCAGTGGTGCTGTTTGTCGCCGCCTTCATGGGCGCCCATGCGCTTGCCCACACGCACACCATCCGGACCGTCCACGCGGCCGCCCCGAACAGCCAGAGCGCGTCCGCGGTCCACGGTCAGCTGCGCGCGACCGCGCCGGCGCTCGAGCTGCCGGTCGTCCACAAGCCGAAGCCGCCGAAGCCGAAGCCGAAGCCGCCAAAGCCGAAGCCGAAGAAGCCCAAGCCGACCCCGCCCGCCCCATCGACCACCCCGCCGGCCGCGACCGTGACCGTGACGACGCCCGCGCCGGCCTACACGGCCCCGCCCGCCTACACTGCCCCGCCGGCGTACACGCCGCCGCCGACGCGAACCTACACGCCGCCGCCGACGCGGACCTACACGCCGCCGGCCCCGGCTCACACGGTCACGCACTCCTCGAGCCCGTCGACGACCAAGAGCGGTGGTTCTTCGAAGAAGAGCACCTCCAAGGGCGGCTCGTCAGCGAACAGCGGCTCGGGAACCCAGTCGATCGGCTAGCCGCGGGCGCGCTCGGCCGCGAGCACCGCGCGCTCGAGCCGGGACGCGCCCGGGCCCAGGGCGGCTGAGGCAGCGCTGTAGTCGCTGCGGCTGCCCCGCGAGGCAGCCGCAGCAAGCGAACGCCACTCCTGGTCCATCCTGGCCAGAGCCGTGTCCAGTGTCCGTGCGGCCGGGAGCGCCGCCTGCGTCCTGGGCAGCGCGTGCACGCTTCGCTGCGCCGTGCCGTAGTCCGCGGCGAGCGCCCGGGCGGCCGCCGCCTGGGCCTTTTCCTTGTGGGCCGCGTCGAGCTTCGTCATGCCGGCGTGCTGTGCCGTCGCGAGCGTTCCCATGATCGGGCGCACGGACGACGCGAACGCCACCGCGGGGGTGGTGGTGGTGCGGGTCTTGGTGGTGGCGCCCGCCGTCAGACCGCCGACGGCGCCGCCCGCGATCGCCGCGATGCCTGCGACTGCGGCCGCGACCAGCAGCGGGCGGGCCCGGCGCCGCGTGCTCGCGGGGGCCTGGGGCGCAGGCGCCGCTGCGCCGGCATGGCGGCGCGGGGCGCGCAGAAGCGTATCGCTGCCCGCGGGCGCGGGCGCCTGGGCGCTGGGAGGCGTCGAAACTGCAAGCGACTGCGCCCTGCGCATCTCGCTCGCGTCCGCGCCCTCGCCGGCGGACGGCGTCTGCCCGGCCTGCGGCGAGCCGCTGAGCGTCTGCGTGACCGGGGTTGTGCGGGCGGCTGGCGCCGGCGCGGGATCGCCGGTGATCCGGGCATCGCGGCGCCAGCGAGGACCCAGCAGATCAATCATCACATCCTCGATCTCCTCCCACGCGGCCGTCGCCGAGGGGAAACGGTCCGCTGGACGCTTCGCAAGCAGTCTGCTCAGCCAGGCTGAGAGCTCCGGTGCGACGCCGTCACGGACCGTGTCGATCGGCGGGGCCGGGTCATGCACATGCTTGTAGAGGACCGCCATCGGCGTGTCGTGCGACCCGAACGGGGTGTGGCCGGCCAGTGCCTCCCAGATGATGATCCCGAGCGAGTAGAGGTCGGTCGCGGGTGACAGCGGCTCGCCGAGAGCCTGCTCGGGCGCCATGTACGCCGGGGTGCCGATCGTCGTGCCGGTCACCGTCACGAACGCTCGCGGGGCGGCGTTACCGAGCGCCCTGGCCACCCCGAAGTCAGCGATCTTGACGTGGCCGTCGGCCGCGACCAGGAGGTTCTCGGGCTTCAGGTCACGATGGATGATGCCGCGGCTCTCGCCGTGCGCGAGCCCCGCGAGCACATCCTCGAGCAGGCCGGCGATCTGCGCCAGGGTGAGGTCCGCCAGATACGGGCGCAGCGACCCGCGCGGGAGATACTCCATCGCGATGTAGGGGATCCCGTCGTGCTCGAAGTACTCGTGCACGGTGACGATGCTCGGATGGCTCATCGCGCCGGCCAAACGCGACTCCTCGACGAACCGCTGGGCGAAGCTCGGATCGCCGGCGTGGTGGGGCGCGAGCTCCTTGAGTGCCACCTGGCGGTCGAGGTCCGGTTGGTGCGCGAGATAGACGACCGCGGCGCCGCCGCGGCCGATCACCTCGAGCAGCTCATACCGCCCCACGCTTCGCAACCGGTCCTCCATCGCAGCATTGAAATGTAGTTGCGCCCGGCCGCGACGGGCGGCTTCATAACCAGTTGTGAAGCAGCCGTAAAGCTTGCGCGGCCTATTCGTCGAGCGCGAGCTGGAGTGCTACCTCGAGCGTGACCTGCCAGTCAGCGCCCGCGTAGACCGCCATACCGTAGTCACGGCGATCGAGTGTGGTGGTGAGATCGAGGCCGAGTCGCGTTCCCCGGCTGCCGTTGGCAAGATCGACCTCCTGGGGCCCCCGCACGACGCCCTCGGCGGCGACCTGTTTGGTCACGCCCTTGATGGTGAGCGCGCCGCGGAGGTGGACGAGACCGTCCTCGTGCGCGTGGATCTCGGTTGAGGTGAAGTCGATGGTGGGGTGGTGCTCGGCGTCCAGGAACGCCTCGCCGATCACGTGGCCCTTGAACGGCTCCAGCAGGCCGACATCGAGGTTGGCCGCCTGAACCTGGCCGGACAGGACGCCATCGGCGAGCTGGCCGGTGACCCCCTGGATCGCCGCCCGGAACGTGGCCACGCTGTTGTGCCTGAGGCTGAAGTGCGCGTTCGAGTGCACCGTGTCGATGTGCCAATGGCCCGTCGTCGGGATGCTCGGTGCGGTGAAGCTCATGCACAACCTCCTTGTCGGTGTGGTGTTGACGAGGCGAGTTTTACCGGGCGGGCGTGGCGGCCGCGCCTGTTCCCGGCGGCTCCACATCCGTACATTTACTGCGTGGGCACTCCCGTTGAACCGATCCCGGAGGAACTGAGCACCCGGCGCCTGTGGCGCAGGCTGGCCCAGTTCGCGGGGATCGGCATCGCGGTCGCGGTCATCGTGGCGACCGGTCCCGGTCTGGGCGAGCTGCGCACCCGCCTGTCGCACGCATCGGCCGGCTGGCTGGTCGCCGCCGTCGGACTCGAGGTTCTCTCATCGCTCGCCTATGTGGTGATCTTCCGCGCCGTCTTCTGCGGGCATATGAGCTGGCGGCTGAGCTACCAGATCGGGATGTCAGAGCAGGGCGCCAACTCGGTGCTCTCGGTCAGCGGCCTCGGTGGGCTCGCGCTCGGCGCCTGGGTGCTGCGCCGCGGGGGCATGAGCACCGAGCAGATCGGCCGCAAGTCCGTCGCCTTCTATCTGCTCACGAGCTTCCCCAACATCGCCGGCGTGATCCTGTTCGCCCTCCTGTTCCTGGTGGGCGCACTCCGCGGCGACAGCGATCCGGCGCTGACCTACGGCTTCGGAGCCGCCGCCCTGCTTGTGACCTTGCTCGTGCTCGCCTTGCCCATGTGGTTGCGGCCCAGGTCCTCGGTGCTGGACGACACCGAGCTGGCGGAGCCGGGTCAGGCTGCCGGCGATCCGGGTCTCGCCGCGGCCGCGCGCGAGCGCATCGCAGCCGCCCGCCGATTCGCGAAGTACTCGCTCATGCGAGGACTCCACGACGCCATCGACCTGCTCCGCCGCCGCTCGCCCGGCGTGCTGATCGGTGGGTTCGGGACGATGGTCTGCGACCTGGCGGCACTCGGAGCCTGCTTCCTCGCCTT
>WQWK01000078.1 GCA_009785395.1 Conexibacteraceae bacterium | reverse complement strand
GCCGCGATCCTCGGCGCGATGCAGGTCTCCGCCACGGGTGACATCGCCAACTGGATGATCCCCGGCAAGATGGTCAAGGGCATGGGCGGCGCCATGGACCTCGTCCACGGCGCCCGCAGGGTGATCGTGCTGATGGAGCACGTCGCCAAGGACGGCACCCACAAGATCGTCAACCAATGCTCACTCCCATACACCGGACGCGGCGTCGTGCAACGCATCATCACCGACCTCTGCGTGCTCGACGTGACCCCGGCGGGCCTCGTCCTGGCCGAACTCGCCCCCGGCGTCAGCCTCGACGAGGTGACCGCCAAGACCGAGCCGCCGGTGTTCATCTAGACGAGCGCTACAGCTGCTCCGCGACGAAGCGGTTGACGAGCCGCCCGATCCCCTCGATCTCGACCTCGTAGACGTCGCCCTCGGCCAGGCCGCGCGGCGGGTTCTCCGCCATCCCGACACCCGAGGGGGTGCCGGTCAGGACGATGTCCCCCGGCTGCATCGTCATCACCGTCGTGATGTATTCGACCAGCTGCGGGATCCCGAAGATCAGGTCGTCAGTGCGGCTGTCCTGAAGCAGGTCGCCGTTGAGCCGGCCGGTGATCGCGAGGTTGGGCTCGACCCCGCCGAGCTCCGCCGCCGGGATCAGGGCCGGCCCGACGGGCGTCGAGCGGTCCCACGCCTTGCCCGCCGTGAACTGGGTCGTGTGCCTCTGGAAGTCGCGCATCGACACGTCGTTGGCGAGCGTGTAACCGAACACGACCTCGGCGGCGTCCGCCGCCTTCACGCGGCGGCAGCTGCGCCCGAACACGAATGCGAGCTCGCTCTCCCAGTCGATCAGCTCGGACTCCGGCGGCAGCGGCACATCGTCATACGGGCCGGTCAGCGAGCTCGCCCATTTCGGAAACAGCATCGGCCTGGCGGGCAGCGACGCCCCGGTCTCCTCCGCGTGCTTGCGGTAGTTGAGCCCGATGCAGATCACCTTGCCCGGGTTGCCGACGACGCTCAGCCACCGGGGCTCGTCGGGCTCGATGTGCACTCCGGGATGGATCGCCGCCGCGTCCCCGCCGCAGGCCTCGAGCAGCTCCGGCAGGTCCTCGAACTCGGCGCCGTCGACCGTCGCGATCGCCATCTGGCCCGACCAGGTGCCGACGACCCTCACCTGCGGCCCGAGGGCCACCCGCATCAACTCCATAGTCAACCTCCGTCAGTGTCGTGAGGACACTACTCACCGATGCTCTGCAGCTGCTGCCACAGATTCGGTGCAGCGTAACCGCCAGCCCAGATCGCGATCCCCGCGAAGCCGGCCGCGCTGGCCAGGCGGGCACGCTGCACGTCGGACTGCGAGCCCTCGTACCAGACGGTGTGCCTGGTCCCGTGGACCTTGTAGGTGAAGGTGTTCTCGCCCTGCGTCGCGTTCCAGCGGATCCGCGCGTGGACCTTCCTGGCGAGGCCGGCCGCCTGATTGGCGAGCACCGCGGTGGCCGAGGTCGGCGTGTACCAGTCGTACCCGTAGGCCGGCACCCCGAGCTCGTCACTGGCCGGCGGCGACACGCTGCGCGCGTACGCGATCACGCTGCGCACCCACGGCAGCGGCGCGATCGGGCCGGAGGCACCGCCGGGCGAGTGGTCGTCATAGGCCATGATCTGAATGCGGTCCGCGGCACGCGCGAGCGCGCCATAGTCATAGACCCAGGTGGCGATGTCCCCGTGCTGCCAGACGTGGGCGGGCGTCGTCCGCGGCATCACGGTCACCTCGCAGCTGCGATTGATCGCGTCCAGCGCACCGCACACCTGGGCGACCAGCTGCGGGTACCCGGCAGCCACCTGATCGGCGAGCGCGCGGTTGTGTTTCGGGTTATAAGACAGCGTCTCGAAGTCAAGGTCGAGGCCGCTGTAGCCAGTGTGAGAAGCGATGCCGACCAGCGCCTTCACCATCGCCGCCCGCTGCGTGCTGCTCGCGACCAGCTTCGCGAAGGCGGCCATCCCGTCATCCTCGGTGACCATCGGCACGACCTGCACGCCGCTGCCGGTCAGCTGCGAGACCGCGGACGGGCTGACCCCGCCGGCGCCCGACGGATCCTCGGCGAGCTCGACCTTGGAGGTGCCCTTGATCGTGTACCAGTACGGGCTCGCGGTGCCGATCGTCGCGGCGTTCGTGAGCGTCGAGCCGAGCGCTGAGGTCATCGCCCAGTACGGCAGCCAGACTGTCACGTGCGCCGCCGCCGACGTGGTCCGCGGCGCCGCGCGCCTCGCGGCGGCCCCCGCCACCTGCGGCAGGGCCACGGCCACGGTCGCCGCGCAGAGGGCGAGTCCAGCGGCCCACGGTCCTACACGCTTGCGCGATCGCATCTCCCGCAAGGTTAGAAGCTGTCGCCGCCGAACCGGTGAACCACACGAGCTCAGACCCACCTTCATTCTGCGCATAATGGGAAAGGCTTCAGTCGAATCGCGGTCGGGCCTTGACGGACGCAGCCCAATTTGCATAGGCTGTTTGTTAAGAGCCGTACCAAATTCCGGTGGTGGGAGGGATACGCATGTCGCGACGGGATGCTGGTCGCTTGGCGACCATGGTTGGAACCTCTGCCTTGGCAATGCTCGCCGCCGCCGCGCTCTCCGCGCCGGCGGCATCGGCCGACACCCAGACCTTGGGCCTCGGCGGCTGGCAGGTGCAGAGCAGCGCCCAGGCGACCCAGGCCGGCGCTCAGATCTCGACCCCGGGCTTTCCCGCCGACTCGTGGCTGCAGGTCAAGCCCGACGACGCCGGCGCGGTCGGCACCGAGGTCAACGCGCTCGTTCAGACCGGGCACTGTCCCAACGTGTTCTTCTCGACGAACATGGAGAACTGCTTCGGCTACATGGATCAGGTCGGAGGCGACACGATCCCGGAGTTCTCGGTCCCCTGGTGGTTCCGGACCGACTTCAACGCCGACCCGGACGCCGCGAGCTATTCCGATCTGATCGTCAACGGCGTCGTCGGACAGGCGGACGTGTGGGTCAACGGGACGGAGGTCGCAACCCAGAGCACGGTGCAGGGCGACTACACGCGGTACACCTTCGGCGTCACCAACCTGCTTCGGCATGGCACAAACACGCTGGCGATCGAGGTCTACCCGAACAACCCGAACACGATGTTCACGCTCGACAACGTCGACTGGACGCAGATCCCGCCGGACAACAACACAGGCATCCAGTTCCCGGTTCAGCTGCACACCTCCGGCCCGCTGGCGCTCAGCAACGCGCACGTCCTGCAAGAGGACGCACCCGACCTGTCGAGCGCGAAGCTCACACTCGAGGCCGACGTCACCAACCACGCCGCCACCGCGCAGACGGGCAAGCTCGCGGCGGTCCTGCGCTCCCCGGGAGGCGCGACGATCCACGTCAGCCGCACCGTGACCGTCGCGGCCGGCGCCACGCGGACGCTCACGTTCACCCCGAGCCGCGATCCGGGCCTGGACATCCAGCATCCCAGCGTCTGGTGGCCCTACCAGATGGGCGCCCAGCCGCTGTACCGCATGACGATGGCGATCGGCCAGCGCGGCGATGCGCCGGACAGCGAGTCAGAGACGTTCGGCATCCGCACCGTCACGACGCGGCTGGTCGGCGCCACGTCAAGCTCGGGAATCGCACCGGACGGCTCACGCCAGTTCCTGGTCAACGGCGTGCCGTTCGTGTTCCGCGCCGGCGGGTGGTCGGAGAACCTGTTCCTGCACTACTCGGCCTCTGACATCGCGAACCAGATCGCGATCATCAAGAACCTCGGCCTGAACGGGATCCGGACCGAGGGCAAGCAGATGCCCGAGAACTTCTACGAGCAGATGGACCGCGCCGGCATCCTGATCGACGGCGGCTTCCAGTGCTGCGACGCATGGCAGCTGCAGGACAGCGGGCTGACCAGCAGCCAGGACTTCAAGGTGCTGGCCAACTCGGCGCTCACGATCGGCCAGAACCTGCGCAACCACCCGAGCGTCATGAACTTCAGCTGGAGCGACAACAATCCGACGAGCCGGCAGGAGACGGTGTCGCTGGATGCCTTCAAGCGGGCCGGCTTCCAGGACCCGCTGATCGCCTCCGCTGAGTACAAGACCGACCCGCTGGGCACGCTCGGCCCGTCGGGCGAGAAGGAGGGCCCATACGACTGGGTCCCGCCCAGCTACTGGTACGACCGCACGCACTTCGACCCGACCGACCCGACTCGCACCAACGTCGGTGGCGCGTGGGCGTTTGACAGCGAGTCCTCCGCCGGCGCCACGATTCCGACGCTCGACTCGCTCGAGCGCTGGCTGTCCCCGTCGGACCTGACCCAGCTGTGGACCAACCCCGACTACAACCAGTACCACCTCAACTACGAGAACGGGCTGCCGAGCCCGGACAACGGCGGCTACTCATTCGGCACCCTGCACGACCTCGACGCGGCCATCCAAGCCCGCTATGGCACCTGGTCGAGCCTCAACCAGTACGTCGAGGAGGGCCAGGTGCAGAACTACGAGACCCAGCGGGCGCAGTTCGAGGCCTACATCGACCACTCCACCGACGCCGTAGCGCCCTCGACCGGCGTCGTCTACTGGCAGCTCAACAAGGGCTGGCCGACGCTGCTGTGGGATCTCTACAACTACGACTACGACCAGGCCGGCAGCTACTTCGGCGCCAAGAAGGCCAACGAGCCGTTGCACGTCCTCTACACCTACGACGACGGCAGCGTCTCGGTCGACAATCTCACCAACGGTGCGGAGCAGGGGCTCTCGGTCGAGTCGAAGGTCTACGCCGTGAACGGCAGGCTGCTGGACGACCAGACCAAGAGCGGCGTCTCTGTGGCGCCCCAGGGTGTAGCGAAGGGCCTGCTGCAGCCGGTGGTGCCCGCCACCACGACGCCGCCGACGCCCGCGGAGACCTACTTCGTCGAACTGCTGCTCAGGCGCGACGGCCGCGTGATCGACCGCAACGTGTATTGGCTGTCGACCCAGCAGGACATCGTCGACTGGAACGCGACACTGTCGGGCAACGATTTCCCCCAGGCGACGATGAGCCAGTACGCCGACCTCACGCAGCTGCAGCAGCTGGCTCCCGCCACCGTCCACGTGACCGCGGCGTCGCACACTGTGGGGAACACGAGCGAGGAGACCGAGGTGACGATCACCAACACCTCGACCAAGCCCACAGTTGCGTTCTTCCTGCGGGCGGATGTGCGCCGGGGCTCCGCGTCCGGCCAGCCGGCGCCCGGCGATAACGACATCCTGCCGATCGCCTGGAGCGACAACGACATCACGCTGTGGCCCGGCGAGTCCGAGACCCTACGGGCCACCTACAGCCGGTCCGAGCTCGAGGGGGCCGCGCCTGTCGTCAGCCTGTTCGGGTGGAACGTCGCGAAGCAGGACGTTCCGGCCGTGCAGTAGCGGACGAGTTCGAGCGGCGCGCAGCGGCGACACCGGGGCCCCGGCCGCTGCGCGCGAACCGGGAAATCGGGGTGCCGGGATTTGAACCCGGGACCTCTCGCTCCCAAAGCGAGCGCGCTACCAGGCTGCGCCACACCCCGTCGCGCAGAGAGTGTAGGGGTCAGTGCGCCGCTCCCTGGGAATGACCTGTAGCCTGCGCATCAGTCATGGCCGACGTTCAACCGCTGCTGGCTCTCCACTATGCGCTCGATCAGACCGGGGGGCTGCAGCCGGTGATCGCGCCTCCCTATGACGTGATCGACGTCGAGGGGCGCGCGGCGCTGAAGGCGCAGTCGCCGTACAACGTGGTGGAGATCGATCTGCCCGTCGCCTCTGACGGCGACGATCCGTATCAACACGCAGCGGCGGTGCTGGCGGGGTGGCGCGAGCAGGGCATCGTCGTCCAGGACGAGGCGCCGGCGATCTGGGCGCTGGAGCAGGACTACGTCGGTCCGGACGGCCGCTCGCGCACGCGCCGGGGCTTTCTCGCGCGTGTGCGCGTCGAGGAATACGGCCCCGGGCGCATCCGCCCCCACGAGCGCACACATCCGGGCCCCAGAGAGGACCGGCTACGCCTGACCCGCGCGACGCGCGCCAACCTGTCCCCCATCTTCGCGCTGTTCTCCGACCCCGAGCGCCGGGCCTGGGCCGCCCTGGCGCCGGCCACGGCCCGGTCACCATGGGCGCAGACGACGGATCCCGACGGGACGGTCAACCGTCTCTGGCGCGTGCAGGACCCGGACGCGATCGCCGCCGTCCAGGACGCCGCGCGGGAGGCGGAGCTGCTGATCGCGGACGGGCACCACCGCTATGAGACGGCCCGCGTCTACGCGGAGGAGGTCGGCGGCGAGGGACCGCACCGCTACGTGCTGATGTGCCTGGTGGCGCTCGAAGATCCAGGGCTGACGGTGTTCCCCACGCATCGGCTGCTGCGGGTTGCGCCGGAAAAGCAGCGGGCGCTGGCCGACGCGATCGAGCGCGACTTCGAGCTGGCGGCGCTCGGGTCCGATGATGAACTGCCTCCGCCTGAGAACGAGCAGCTCCAGCTCGGCTACATCGACTCCTACCACAAGCAGCCGTACCGCCTCACACTCAAGAACCAGGCGGCGGTGGAGGCCGCGCTGGCAGATCGATCCGAGCCCTACCGGCACCTCGACACGGCCGTCACCGAAGCGCTCCTGCTGAAGGGTGCGCTCGACATGACAGACGAGCAGATCGACCATCTCGATGGTCTCGGATACGCCCGTGATGACGCGCAGGCGATCGCGCTGGTGCGCTCGGGTGAGTACGACGCAGCGCTGTTCATGGCCCCCACTCCGGTACGTCGTGTGCAGGACGTGGCGGCCTCCGGCGAGAACATGCCGCCGAAGTCGACCTACTTCTTCCCCAAGGTTCCGACCGGGTTGGTGTTCAACCCGCTGGCCTGACGATGAGCAGGCAGGCAGACGCGCTGCGCCGGGCACTCGACGGCCTGTTGCTGGACCCGCAGCAGGCCTCCGCGATCGAGGTCCGCGCGGCCATGGCGGCGGCGGTGCTGGTGCCGATCCACCTCCGGCGCGGGGTGCTGCACGCGGTCTTCACCGAACGCCACCACGATCTGCCGCGTCACGCGGGCGAAATCTCATTCCCCGGCGGCCGCAGGGACCCCGAGGACGAGGATCTGGTCGCCACCGCGCTGCGCGAGGCGCACGAGGAGGTCGGCCTGCCGCCTGACGTCGTCCAGGTGGTTGGCGCGCTCGAGCCCACGCCGACGTTCGTCACGGGCTACGCGATCTACCCGTTCGTCGGCATCGTGCCGAGCGCCTTCCGCTGGACACCGAGCGACCGCGAGGTTGCCACGGTGATCGACCTGCCGCTCCCGGCCGTCGCAGCCGGGTACGGGCGCCGCCGGCTCGCGCGGCGCGGTATCGCGCTGCGCACCGACACCTACGTCGTCGACCAGCACATGATCTGGGGCGCGACCGCGAGGATCGTCTCCGACCTGCTCGACCGGATCGGCGGCCTGCTCGAAGGCCCTGCGGCGGCGGGCTCCTCCTCCGCGGCGTAGCGGCGGCGAATGCGCGCCGCCGTGCTCACCCGCCCGGGATCGCCGCTCGAACTGCGAGAGCTGCCCAAGCCGCAGCCCGGGCCGGGCCAGATCGCGCTGGCGGTGAGCGCCTGCGGCGTCTGCCGGACCGACCTGCACCTGCGTGACGGCGAGATCGATGCGCCGCTGCTGCCGGTCGTGCTCGGGCACCAGATCGTCGGCGTCAGCGATGACGGCCGGCGGCTCGGCGTGCCGTGGCTTGGCTGGACCTGCGGCGAGTGCCGCTTCTGCCGCTCGGGCCGGGAGAACCTGTGCCTGCGCGCCCGTTTCACCGGACGTGACATCGACGGCGGCTACGCGGAGCGAACAGTCGCGGACGCGCGTTACTGCTTCGCGCTGCCGGACAGCCTCAGCGATGAGCAGGCGGCGCCGCTGCTGTGCGGTGGCCTGATCGGTTACAGGGCCCTGGGCCTGGCTGGTGACGCGCCGCGGCTCGGGCTCTACGGCTTCGGCTCCGCGGCGCACATGATCTGCCAGGTGGCGGTGCACGAGGGACGCGACGTGTACGCGTTCGTGCGCCCGGGCGACGAGCGCGGTGCGCAGTTCGCGCTGTCCCTGGGGGCAACCTGGGCCGGCCCCAGCACCGAGCTGCCACCGGAGCCGCTCGACGCCGCGATCATCTTCGCCTCGGACGGCAGCCTGGTGCCGCAGGCGCTGCGTGCGCTCGACCGCGGCGGCGTGGTCGTCTGCGCCGGAATCCACATGTCGGAGATCCCGGCGTTCTCCTACGACGACCTCTGGGAGGAGCGCGTGATCCGATCGGTTGCAAACCTCACGCGCAGCGACGCCGAGGCCTTTCTGGCGCTGGCGCCGCACGTACCGGTGGTGACGACCGTCACCACCTATCCGCTGGAGCAGGCCGAGCAGGCGCTGGCGGATCTGCGCGCGGGCGCCTTCGAGGGCGCCGCCGTCGTGATCCCGTAGGACGTAATGGCGGCTGAGTCGCCGGCTCAGAGGCCGGAGGTGCCGCCGCCGCCCGAGCTGGAACCGCCGGTGCCCGAGCTGGAGCCGCCGCCCGAGCTGGAGCCGCCGCCCGAGCCGGAGCCGCTTCCGCCCGACGCGGAACCGGTGCCGGCGCCGCCGGAGCTGGAGCTGCCGCCGTTCGAGCT
>WQWK01000077.1 GCA_009785395.1 Conexibacteraceae bacterium | reverse complement strand
TAGTCTTCATGTCCACCACCGCCGCCGAGTCAGCTCGGATCAACCCGCAGGATTTCCTGGACGTCGACCACCTCCTGTCCGACGAGGAGCGCGACATCCGTGACACCGTTCGCGCCTGGGTGCGCGACCGCGTACTCCCGAACGTCGGCGACTGGTTCGAGTCGGCCACGCTGCCGCGCGAGCTCGCCGGCGAGCTCGGCCGGCTGGGCGTGCTTGGGATGCACCTGCACGGCTATGGTCTGGCGGGCGCCTCCGCAACCGCCTACGGACTGACCTGCATGGAGCTCGAGGCTGGGGACTCCGGCGTGCGCAGCCTCGTCTCGGTCCAGGGGTCGCTGGCCATGTACGCGATCCACCGATGGGGGTCGGACGAGCAGAAGCAGGACTGGCTGCCGCGGATGGGGACGGGCGAGGCGATCGGCTGCTTCGGGCTGACCGAGCCCGACAGCGGCTCGGACCCGGGCTCGATGCGGACCCGCGCACGGCGTGACGGTGATGACTGGATCCTGCACGGGCAGAAGATGTGGATCACCAACGGCGGCATCGCCGACGTCGCCGTCGTCTGGGCGGCGACGGATGACGGCGTGCGGGGCTTCCTGGTCCCGCGTGGGACGCCGGGGTTCACCACCCAGGACATCCACAAGAAGCTGTCGCTGCGAGCGTCGATCACCTCCGAACTGCTGCTCGACGATGTGCGCCTGCCGGCCGACGCGATGCTGCCTCTGGCCGCGGGGCTGAAGGGGCCGCTGTCCTGCCTCAACGAGGCGCGGTTCGGGATCGTGTGGGGCGCGGCCGGCGCCGCCCGCGCCTGCCTGATGGCCGCCGTCGAGTACTCCAAGGAGCGCAACCAGTTCGGGCGGCCGATCGCGTCCTTCCAGCTCCAACAGGGCAAGCTGGCCCAGATGGCACTCGAGGTCAATCGGGCTGTCCTGCTGGCGTTGCACCTGGGGCGCCTGAAGGACGCCGGGCGACTACAGCCCGCGCAGGTGAGCATGGGCAAGCTCGGTAACGTCAACGCGGCCCTCGACGTCGCGCGGACCGCCCGTCAGGTGCTGGGCGCCAACGGCATCACCTTGGAGTACCCCGTGATCCGCCACATGAACAACCTCGAGTCAGTCGTCACCTACGAGGGCACAGCCGACGTACACTCGCTGGTGATCGGCAGCGAGCTGACGGGGATCCAGGCGTTCCGTTGAGGGCGATATCGCCGAGTTGAAACCGCGGATGACCGCAACGCTGAAACTGACGCACAAGGCGATCGGCGCCGAGGTCCGTCGTGGCCCCTATGACGTGCTGCTCGACGGCGAGCGTGTGGGCTCCGTCACGATGAACGACACGCTCGAGATACCGGTCGAGCCGGGCCGCCACACGCTGCAGGTCCAAAGCGGCCGGAACTCCAGCGCCACGCAGACCTTCGACGCCGCCGAGGGTGACCTCGTCGTCTTCCGGTGCACCGGCAAGAGCTTCCTGCCGGTCTTTCTTGCGTCGTTCGTCATACCGAGCCTGGCGCTCCGGCTCGTGCGCGAGTAGTTCAGCGCGGCTGGGTGCAACGCAGGTCTGCGTCGAACCCGCCTGACTGGTACTGCGCGAGCGTCGGGGCCGCGCCAGTGAAGCTGCCGCCTGCGCAGTTCTGCCGCGCCTGGTCGCGGGTGGATCCGGTTGCCCCAGCCACCCAATCGGGGAGCCCGCCACTGAAGGCCCTGGCTGTTGTCTGCGCCGTCAGACCGGTGATGTCCTTCCACTGAGCGCTGGTGGAGTACACCCCAACCGGCGCCGTGACGCCGGCGTTGCGCAGGCCGGCGATGTACCCCTGCAGCGCGGCGATGTTGAGCTGGTACGTCCCGGCCCAGCTCAGCCCCAGCTCGACATCCAGCCACCAAGGCGCGGTCCTGGCGGCGGCCGCGTCCTGCGCGGCGACGAGTCCGTAGGAGTAGGCGGCGCGCTGAGCGCCGTAGAGGTAGGAGCAGGCGTTCGTCAGCAAGCCGTTACAGGCGCCGTAGACCGGGGCGGTGCCGCCCTTCGGCCACTGGGACACCTGGACGCCAGGGTTACCGGTATCGATGTACAGCGACAGCGCCGGCTGCCTTGGCCGCTTCTGTCCGGGCGCGGCTCGCGCCCAGCGCAGCTCTCCGCCCAGGCACGGGTTTGCGTTGTGCGCGAGCCCCCCGTTGACGCCCACGACCCCGAACAGCGCGTTGGCCGGGTACGAGGCCGGGCACTGGGGATAGGACGCGTCGTAGCCCGCGGGCCTCGGCCCGCCACCCAGAACGAGGAGCAGCACCACGACGATGATGAGGATGACGGCGGCGGGCACCGCCACCCGGGTCCATCGCGCCCTGGACCGAGAACGACTGGCATACGGCACCGCACCGAAGCTATCAACGACCACCGCAAACGCTCGCCGCGACAAGGGGCCCCACCGGGCGGTTAGATTGGGCGCATCGCCGTTCGACGAATGGACAACATCGGCATCGTCGTCGACGACATGCCGGCGACGATCGCGTTCTTTCGCGCGCTCGGTCTCGAGCTCGAGGGCCAAACCACGGTCGAAGGGGACTGGGCAGAGCGCCTCACCGGACTCGGTGACATGCGCGTCGAGATCGCGATGATGCGTACGCCGGACGGCTACGGCCGGATCGAGATCTCGCACTTTCTCACGCCCCGCGCGGTCACCGATCACCGCAACGCGCCGGTTAACACGCTCGGCTACCTGCGCGTCATGTTCGCCGTCGACGACATCGACGAGACGCTCGCTCGTCTGCGCCAGGATGGCGCGGAGTTGGCCAGCAGCGAGGTGGTCGGGTACGAGGACGCCTATCGGCTCTGCTACGTCCGCGGCCCCGGGGGACTTCTGATCGGGCTCGCCGAAGAACTCGGCTGAGGGCCGGCGTCGGGCTTGGGGAATAATCCTGCGCGTGAGGCGAGCCGGGCTCCTGTATTTGATCGTGGTCGTGTTCTTCACCGCCTTCTGGGACATCTACCTGCAGGCGAAGCGGGGCGTGTGGCTGATCAACGGCTACGGGCAGGGGTAGTACTCGGCTGCATGACTCATCCCATGCCAGACGTCGACGAGCCCGTTGAGCCCAGGGTCTCGCTGAAGGTGGTCGCGCGCGAGTGGACCCGGATCGGGCTCACGGGATTCGGCGGCCCACCGGCGCATGTCGCGCTGCTGCGCCAACTGGTGGTGGAGCGGATGGGGTGGATGGACGCCCGCGAGTTCCAGGACGCAAACGCCGCCTGCGGGCTGCTGCCGGGACCCGCCTCGACGCAGCTCTCGATCTTCAGCGCCTACCGCGTCGCCGGCCCGAGCGGAGCGATCGTCGGCGGGCTCGGGTTCATCGCCCCAGCCGTCTTGCTCGTGCTGCTGCTGTCCGTGCTGTTCCTGTCCGCGAGCCCGCCGCTATGGGTCAGAGGCGCCGGCGCAGGCGCGGGCGCCGCCGTGGCGGCGGTGGCGGTGCATGCTGCCCGTGGCCTGATCCCGCCGAGCTTTGCCAGCGTCCGCGGTCACTGGGACCGCGCGGTGCGCTGGTGCGTGTACCTGGCGCTCGGCACCGCTGCAGCCGCGCTGTTGGGGCCGTATCTCGTGCTCGTGCTGCTCGGCTGCGGGCTCGTCGAGTTGATGGTCCAGCGCCAGTGGGTCAGCGGCAACTCGCTGAACTCGATCGCGCTGCTCTTCATGCCGGGGGCTGCGGCCGCGGGCGGCTTCGGTGCACTCGCCTGGACAGCGTTCAAGGTCGGTGCGCTCTCCTTCGGCGGCGGGTTCGTGATCATCCCGCTGATGCACGGCGACGCCGTGCACACCTACCACTGGATGAGCAACACCCGGTTTCTCAACGCCGTCGCGCTCGGCCAGGTCACTCCGGGACCGGTCGTCGCCACCGTCGCCGCGGTCGGATATGCCGCCCACGGACTCGCTGGCGGACTCGTGGCCGCCGTCGTCGCATTCACCCCGTCCTTCTCCTTCATCCTTCTCGGCGGCTCGCGGTTCGAGCGGCTACGCGGTAATGCCAACGCCCGCGCGTTCCTCGACGGCGCCGGCCCGGCCGCGATCGGCGCGATCCTGGGCGCGGCGATCCAACTCGCGGTCGCGCTTCAAGAGCCGTGGCAGTTCGCGGTCCTGGCGGCCGCCGCCGCTGCATTATTGCTGCTCAAGCGAGGGGTGGTCGAGGTTCTGTTGGCCGCAGGCGCGGTCGGCGTCATCGTGGCGCTCGCAGGCGCGACACTTCCGCACTGACTTCCAGGACGTAGACGCCGGATCACTCGGCCAGAAGCCGCTGCCACAACGCGGCGAGCGCGGCGACGGCGTCCTGGCGACTCCCCGGCGAGTCGTCGCCACCGCCGAATTTGTCGAGCAGGTAGGCACGGTGGGTTGCCATCAGCAGAAGGGAGAACTCACGCGAGTCGGCCGGGGGGTGCGGGGCCTGGGCGACGAGCCCTTCGAGTAACCGGCGTGGCCTGACCAGGGCGCGGTCCAGCTCAGCAGCTACCTCCGGATTCGACGCGGCGGCGGCGTCGATTGCGCGGAGCATGCGGCCATGTTCGGCGTACAACTGCACGAGGCCCGTGATCATCGCCTCAATCAGTTCGTCCGGCGAGCCGCGCAGGACCTGGTCGACCAGCGGGTCGTCAGCGTCGGGGAGCAGCTCGGGTGCCATCTGCGCGAGCGTGTGGAAGTGGCGATAGAAGACCGTGCGAGTCAGGTCGGCACGCGCCATCACGTCAGCCACGGTCAACGCGGCGAACGGCCGATCGCGCAGCAACTCCCGCGCTGCATCGAGGATTCGATGCCGGGCTTCATCCGAGGGAACCCGTTGCGACACCATGCCGCAGGTATGAAACACTATGCGACACCGTGTCGCAAACAGAGCCACACACCAAGATCGCGCTGGGCGACGGGCGCTCCCTGTCCTACCTCCTCGCGGGTGCGGACAGTGGACCTGTCGTCACCGTGCTGGACGGTCCGTGCAGCCGCGGGCTCGGGCGGGCACTCGGCACGACCGCGCGCGAACTCGGGATCCGACTCGTGATCCCGGATCGTCCAGGGTCTCACGGCAGCACCCCGAAACGCGGCCGCACCGTGGCGGATTGGCCCGCCGACCATCTCGCGCTGATGGACGAGCTTGGCGTCGAGCAGTTCGGGATCGTGACCCAGTCTGGCGGAACGCCGTACGGGATCGCCCTTGCCGGAGCAGCGCCCGAGCGGGTCACCGCTCACTCGCTGCTCGGAGCTGTGGCGCCGCTCGCGGAGAAGGCCCAGTGGCGCGCGGCCGGCAAGGACCTGAAGATGGCTGCGATCCTTTCCCGGCGCGCGCCGTTCCTTCTGCGCGCGGGCTTCAAGCAGCAGCTCAAGAAGCTGCCGGACTCAGCGCTCGGGCTGTTCAAGGGGCCCGACGCACAGGTCGTCAAGATCCCGTGGGTCAGAGAAGTGTTCGTAGCGACCACCGCAGAGCTCTTTGCGAACCCCGATGGGTTCATGGAGGAGGTCCGGATCCTCTGCAAACCGTGGGATATCACGCCCGGGGTGATCCGTGCCTCGCTCTGGACCGGCGAGTTCGACCGGACGCACCCCGCGTCGCACGCACATCGCGTCGCAGAGATCCTCGGCGGAAAACCGCGTGTGACCGTCGTGCCGGGGGTCGAGCAGATCGGACTGCTCGTGATCTTCGAGGAAGCGCTGCGATTCGCGACGTCCACAGCTCCGTGAAATACCCGCTGTTCGCCGAAGGAAAGTCGCCGCGCTAATCGGTACGCTGCCGCTCAGCGGCGTTGCGCAATCGAGGTCGGATAAGGCGTCCTTCGGGGCGCCGGTTCCTCTCCGGGGCTACCCCGGGGATACGAAGATGGCCAAGGCAGTGCATCGCGAGCCCTCCGCTGCATCCTTCGGAAGCAGTTCGGGGCGCGCACGACGGGGTGCAGTCGATGCGCAACGCCGCGATGATTACGTCATGTATGACACGCGCACCCGTGGTGATCTCGCACGGTGTGTTTCCGGCGCCTGCCTCGCAGGGGCGTGGAACGAACCTGCCCTGGTCGATCGCGTTCACCGTGCTCTGGGCCGGCGGTGCCCGTGGACCCGTCCGCTGGTGCGAGAGATCCTCGCCGCGTACCACCACCCACCGGCGGACCGCCCGCGCGAGCTGGCACGGTTCATCGACCTCACGCTTGCCGGCTGGCCCGCGCCCGAGGACGAACCACAGCCACCGCTGCCCAGGCGGTGGTACACGCCTGCCCCCGAGATGGGACGGCGACGCTGGCCGGTCCCGGAGATCGGCTCGCTTGCCGCACTCGCGCAGTACCTGGAGGTGAGCGACGGTGAGCTCGCCTGGTTGGCGGACGTTCGCGGCCTGGAGCGAACGGTCGAACAGGAGCGGCTTCGGAACTATTGGTATGGAACGATCGCTCGACCGGGAGGGACCCCTCGGGTGATCGAGCGTCCCAAGCACCGGCTGAAAGGCGTCCAGCGCAGGATCCTCCATGAGGTTCTCGACCTGATCCCCGCTCACGGTGCGGCGCATGGATACACAGCCGGTCGCTCGGTACGCACCCATGCCAGCGTGCACGCCGGCCGTTTCGTCGTGATCCGCCTCGACCTCCGCAACTTCTTCGGCTCGATCACCGGCACCCGCGTCTATGGGATATTCCGCACGGCCGGTTATCCCGAGTCGGTTTCCCACACCCTCACCGGCATCGTGACAAACGTTGTTCCATCCAGCTTCTGGCATTCGCTCCCGCGCCCGACCGATTCTCGACAGCTCAGCGCTCACCACGCGCTCGGCCGGCAGCTTGCGACACCGCATCTGCCCCAGGGGTCGCCAACGTCGCCGGCGTTGGCCAACCTCGCCACCTTCAATCTCGACCGGCGGCTGGCTGGTCTGGCCGACTCGCTCGAGATCACCTATACGCGCTACGCCGACGATCTCACGTTCTCCGGTCCAGCCAGCCTCGTTCGGAGGGCACAGTTACTGCGCCGAGCCGTCCGGGACATCGCTCGCGACGAAGGATTCACCGTCAACGAGAGCAAGTCCACCTTGGTGACTCGCGCCGGCCGCCAACGAGTCTGTGGTGTTGTCGTCAACCAACACCCCAACATCTCCCGGGCCGAGTACGACCGTCTCAGGGCGATCCTGCACAACTCGATAGTCCACGGCCCGGCCTCACAGAACCGCGCAGCGACGCCTGACTTTCGGGCGCACCTACTGGGCTGGATCTCCTGGATTGCTTCGCTCAACCCGCAGCGGGCGGACAAGCTCCGTCGCGAGTTCGCCAGGATCAGCTGGGAGAACGAGAGCTAGGCATCAGCCAGTAGCTCGGTCTGGAGCTCGTCCGCGCGGTCATCCACGGCGATGATCGCGTTATCGCTGTCCACGTGCACGACTCGCGGCCGGTATTCGTGAATCTCGTGGGCGTCATAGGCCGCATAAGAGATCACGATGATCGTGTCGCCGCGATGCACGAGCCGCGCGGCAGCGCCGTTGACCTTGATCTCCCGGGAGCCGCGCTCACCCTTGATCGCGTAGGTCTCGAACCGCGCGCCGTTGTTCACATCGACGACGGCCACGAGCTCGTTGGGAAGAATGTCGGCGGCCTCCAGCAGCTCGGGATCGACTGTGAGCGACCCTACATAGTGAAGGTCGCAGGCTGTCACGGTCGCACGATGGATCTTGGACTTGAGCAGCGTTCGGAGCATCTCTGTGTCCTATCACAGCCGGCCTTGGCTACCGGGGCTCGTCTGCCTTCCAGCCGAGTGTTCCGCGGCGACGCTCGGGAAGGCCGCTCACGACGAGGTCGTATGAGTCCTCGATCATGTCCCTGATCATCCGCTCGGGTAGCGAACCACTGGTGATGACGGTGTTCCAGTGTCGCTTGTTGAGGTGATATCCCGGGATGACCTCGACGTGCGCCTCACGCAGCTGCTCGGCGAGAGCGGGCTCGCACTTCAGGCTGATTCGAAGGTCGTCGTCGCCGAGCTGAGACAGAGCGAACATCTTGCCGCCTACCTTGAAGACCGACGTCCTGGGACCGAAAGGAAACGTCTCCTCGGCGCCCGGGAACGACAGGAGGCAATCGCGAAGCTCAGCTGCGTTCATGACTCATTCGAAGCACGCGAATACCCTACGGACCAGCGCGCGCGTGCACGCAGGCGACTGATCGGCGATAGTGGCGCTGTGTCTGAGATTGAGCAGCTGGTTACCGTCGTGGACCTGGATGACCGGAACCCGAGCGGCCATTCAGCCTGGGCTCATCTGTTCGCGGTGCTCAGAAACGGTGAGCGGCTCCTGCTGTTCGATGATCGCGGGTGGAGCAGCAGTGCCCCGATCGCCGAGGGGAGCCTGCAACAGACAGAGGTCGACGCCAGAACGGTCGTCGGTCCGGACGGACCAGGTCACGGCCAGACTGCAGAGCAGATGGAAGACCTGTACTGGGGGTCGCTCGTCAACAAGCTTCGTGACGCCCGTGTCGTTGTGGAGGTGGCCGAGCTGAGGGCGCTGCCTCACGAGGTCGAGATCAGGGAGCCGTTGCGTTCTCGTCTTCGAGTAGGTTCGTGATACGACGAAAGCCCCGCTATGCGGGGCTTTCGGAGTGGGCCGTGAAGGAATCGAACCTTCAACCTTGGGATTAAGAGTC
>WQWK01000076.1 GCA_009785395.1 Conexibacteraceae bacterium | reverse complement strand
GCGGCCGGTGAGCGCCCCGAACAGGATCACGAGGTTGCCGACGCCGGCGGCCGCGGCGCTCGTCAGCCGGTCGTGCGGGGCCACGCCGACGGCCATCGCGTTGATCAGGCAGTTCTGCTCGTAGCTGGGCTCGAAGTAGATCTCGCCACCGATCGTCGGCACGCCGATCGAGTTGCCGTAGTGGCCGATGCCGGCGACGGCGTGCTCGAGCAGGTAGCGCGAGCGGGCCGACGTCGCCGGCTCACCGAAGCGCAGGCTGTCGAGCACCGCGATCGGGCGGGCCCCGACCGCGAAGATGTCGCGCAGGATCCCGCCGACGCCGGTGGCCGCCCCCTGGAAGGGCTCGACTGCGCTCGGGTGGTTGTGGGACTCGACCTTGAACGCGATCGCGAGGCCGTCGCCGACGTCGACCGCGCCGGCGTTCTCGCCGGGCCCGACGAGCACGTGCGGGCCCTCGGTCGGGAGCCTGCGCAGCAGCTTCTTCGAGTGCTTGTAGGCGCAGTGCTCGGACCACATCAGCGAGAGCATCGCGAGCTCGACCGGGTCCGGCTCGCGGCCGAGCCCGGCGACGATCATGTCGTACTCGTAGTCGGTGAGCCCGAGCGCGCGGTAGTCGGGAAGATCGCCCTTTGGGGCGCCGGTGCTCATGCGGTCGGCACCCGCTCACCGACGGCGGCGCGAATCGACTCGAAGATCGTGAGCCCGTCCGTGGAACCGGTCAGCGGGTCGACGGCGTGCTCCGGATGCGGCATCAGGCCGAACACGTTGCCGGCGTTGTTGACGACGCCCGCGATGTCATCCTGCGAGCCGTTCGGGTTCTCGCCGGGCGCGTACTTGAGCACCGCCTGTACGGGCTCGGCGCAGTAGTAGCGGCCCGTCGTGTGCTTGACGGGGATCGAGAGCGTCGGCTGGCAGTCGCGCGTGAACGGGGTGTTGCGGTCGACGACCTCGAGGTTCACCTGGCGGAAGACGAACTTGAGGTTCTCGTTGACGAGCAGCGCGCCCGGCAGCAGGCCGCACTCGCAGAGGATCTGGAAGCCGTTGCAGATCCCGAGCACCAGCCCGCCGGCGTTGGCGAACTCGATCACCGACTCCATCACCGGCGCGAAACGGGCGATCGCGCCGGTGCGCAGGTAGTCGCCGTAGGAGAAGCCGCCGGGCACGATCACGGCGTCCACGTTCTGCAGGTCGCGGTCGCGATGCCACAGGAGGACGGCGTTTGCGACCCGCTGCGCCGCGAGCTGGGCGTCGACGTCGTCACACGTGCCGGGGAAGCGGATTACGCCGAACTTCACGTCACGCGTTCTCGATGATCTCGTAGTCCTCGATCAGCGGGTTCGCCAGCAGGCGCTCGCACATCGAGGGGAGTTGGCTCGGGTCCTCGACGTCGAGCTCGACGAGGCGGCCGACGTGGACGTTCGCGACGCCGTCGAAGCCGAGCGCCGGGAGCGCGCGCTCGACGACCTGGCCCTGCGGGTCCAGGATCCCGGCCTTGGGGCGGATCAGCACGCGCGCGCGCATCAGGCGGACGCTCCGTTGCGGGTCGCGCCGGTGCGGGCGATCCAGTCTGAGAACTGGTGGCCGGTGATCCGCTCGTAGGCGTCGATGTACTTGGCGCGGGTGCGCACGACGATGTCCCGCGGGATCTCGGGGGCGGGCGGGCGCTTGTCCCAGCCCGTCGCCGCTGCCCAGTCGCGGACGTACTGCTTGTCGAAGCTGGGCTGGGCGTGACCGGGCTCATAGCGGTCGGCGGGCCAGAAGCGCGACGAGTCAGGGGTGCAGACCTCATCGCCGAGCGTGAGGACGCCGTCTGAGTCGAGGCCGAACTCGAACTTGGTGTCGGCGAGGATGATCCCGCGCTGCTGCGAGTGCTCGGCCGCGTGGCGGTAGACGGCCAGCGCGGCGTCGCGCAGGCGCTCGGCGAGCCCCCGGTCGCCGATCAGCTCGACGGCGTGGTCGAAGTCGATCGGCTCATCGTGTCCGGCAAGGGCCTTGGTGGACGGGGTGAAGATCGGCTCGGGCAGCTGCTCGGACTCCTTCAGACCGGCTGGCAGCTCGACGCCGGACACGGCGCCGGTGCGCTCGTAGTCCTTCCAGCCGGAGCCACTCAGGTAGCCGCGCACTACCGCCTCGACGGGCAGCATGTTGAGTCTCTTGACGAGCATCCCGCGGCCGCGGTCCACGTCCGGCACGCCATCGGCGATGGAGACCATGTGGTTGGGCACCAGGTTCGCGGTCTGCTCGAACCAGTAGGCCGAGAGCGCCGTCAGCACCACCCCCTTGTCCGGGATCGGGTTGGGGTGCACGACGTCATAGGTGGAGATCCGGTCGGAGGCTACGAGCAGCAGCTCGCCGTCACCGGCCGCATAGATCTCACGCACCTTCCCCGATGCGATCAGGTGCCCTGGACTGGCGTTCATGCCGCCGATCCTACCGGGCTGTTGACCGGCGAGTCGTATTGGTCGCGGGCCGTCCCGCTCGCTTGATCAGGCGCCGGCGGGGCGCCTGATCGCCCGGCGGCGACCGGTGCCCGAGCTGTGTGCGATCGCGTTGCGACGGGCCTTCATGCGGGCCTGCGACACGCGCGCGACCCGATGAACCTCCGCCTCCGTGCGGGCCTGGTTGATCATCGTCACCAGGTCCATGTCGTGCTCGGGATCGAACAGGCTGGTGTCCAGCGTGTGGTTGGCGTTGCGTCGGAAGATCATGCATCCACTGTGGACCACCAGGGCTTATAGGTCAAATACCTTGTTCGTCAGATAGAAATAAGTGATGCTTATGACCGGGCTTTAGCCGTAGGATCCCGAGCCATGACCGCAACCTTTCTGCACACGATGGTCCGCATCACCGACCCGGAGCGCAGCCGCTCCTTCTATGAGGCGCTCGGCTTCCGGTTCGAGAACGAGATGGACATCGTCCGCAACGGTGAGAAGGAGGCGACGAACTACTTCTTCTCACTCGGCGACCACAGCTCGGTGCTAGAGCTGACCTACAACCATGACGGCCGCAGTTATGACCTCGGTACCGGGTACGGCCACATCGCGATCGGCGTCGAGGACCTCGACGCCACGCTCAAGCGGCTCGCCGAACTCGGCATCGAGCCGGAGCGCCCGCCGTACTCCGTGCGTGAGGGAGGCTCCCTGCTCTGCTTCGTGCGCGACCCGGATCAATACCGGATCGAGATCATCGGGCGGGGCTGACGCGGGGTCACCGCCCCTAAAAGTCACATATCGTGACTTTTAGGGGCGGTGACGCGGCTCAATGTCCCTGTTGTTCGCATATAGGGAACAACAGGTGCTTTGAACGAGCGCGCCTACCCAGCTGAGCCGGAGATCAGGCCCAGCGTCTGTTTGAGCGCGAGCACCCGCGCGTCCGCGGCGACGATGCGCGCGCGTGTGAGCCGGCCCGCGCGCGCGTCGCGCATCAACTGCGCGTATGCGGCGGCCGTGTCGGCTTCGGCGTTCGGGTACATCTCCATGTCGAGCCCGGCCGCGATCGCCCGGCCGGCTGCGTCGCGCCAGGGCCGGATCGCCGCCGTGTCAAACGCGTCGCTGACGGTCAGCGCGTCGATGCGGTCACTCGGCATCACGCGCCTGTAGATGGACGGCGAAAGGACCGCGGGGACCGAGCCGGTGAGGTGGGTGTAGCTGGCGCTCGAGACCATCACGAGCGCCAGCGAGCCGCTGCCGCAGCGCCGGTAGGCGGCGTCGTCGGCCGTGATCTCGGGCGCCGGCTCGGAGATCGAGACCGGACCGTAATCGGTGCTCTTGATCGCATCGCCGAGGCCCGGGAAGTGCTTGAGCGTGTAGGCGATGCCGCCGCGGGCCAGGCCGGACGCGAAGGCGCACGCCGCCTGCGCGACGGCAGCGGGACTCGAGCCGAAGCTGCGCTGCTCCTGCGCGATGAAGCCGTTCACGCGCCGCACGTCCGCGACCGGCGCGAGATCGACGTTGACGCCGGCGCGGCGCA
Source organism: Conexibacteraceae bacterium (assembly GCA_009785395.1). The sequence continues at coordinate 4,703 of WQWK01000076.1, read as the reverse complement.
GCATCAGTGCCGTGTCATACCCCTGGGCGCCGGCGAGCGTGGCGTTACCCATCTGCGCGGCCGCGTAGGCGGGAGCGCCCGGGAGCCGCTTGACGAGCCCGCCCTCCTGGTCGGTCATGATCAGCAGGCCCGGGTTGCCGCCGGCGCGCGCGGCCTGCTGCAACCTGTTGACGGCCCGTCGCGTGACGGCGACGCTGCTGCCGGTGTTGTCGCCCATCAGGATGATCGCGCCGACCTGGCCGGCCCGCACCTGGCTGAGGATCGTCGCCGGCGGCGTCGTCCCCTCGTAGGTGGCGATCAGCAGCTGGCCGACCTGCTTGGCCAGGGTGGCCGGCGGCGTCGGCGCCGCCGCGGGGGGGCTTGTCACAGGCCCGGAGCCCCCCACAGGGGGAGTGCCCGAGGCGAGCGCGGCGGTGGCCGCCAAAGCAAGGGCGGCCACCGCGGCGGCGACCACCACGGCGGCAGCCATGACGGTTGCGACACGTGCCCTGGCGAGCGCGCGTCTCATGCGGTGACGGCGGTGTCCGGGGCGACGATCGCGTCCAGGCGGCCGACGATCTCACCGGCATGGCGGACGAACGGCGCGTAGTCGAAGATCGCGTCGAGGTCGAGCCCCTCGCCGGCCGGATCGGCGGCCAGCAGCTCACGCAGATGCACGCGCGTGTCCAGCGCTTGCTGGGCCAGGCGCTGCACGATCCGGTAGGCGTCATCCCGGGTCGAACCACGCGCGACCAGCGCCAGCAGCAGCCGCTGTGAGAACAGCGCGCCGTGCGTCAGCTCGAGGTTCTCGCGCATGCGCTCGGCGTCGACCACCAGGTCGCGGATCACGCCGAGCATGCGCCGCTGCATGTGATCGAGCAGGATCGTGGCGTCGGGCAGGACGATGCGCTCGACGCTCGAGTGCGAGATGTCGCGCTCGTGCCAGAGCGCGACGTCCTCGACCGCCGCCGAGGCGTAGCCGCGCAGCAGCCGCGCGAGGCCGGTGATCTGCTCGCTCTTGATCGGGTTGCGCTTGTGCGGCATCGCGCTCGAGCCCTTCTGGCCGGCCGTGAACGGCTCGCGCGCCTCGCTCAGCTCGGTGCGCGCCAGGTGGCGGATCTCCGTCGCCAGCCGCTCGAGGCCCGCGCCGGCCAGCGCGATCGCCTGCACGAGCTCGGCGTGGCGGTCACGCGGGACCACCTGGGTGGAGACCGATTCGAGCTCGAGCCCGAGCCGCGTGATCACGCGCCGCTCGAACTCGGGGGATGTGGCCGAGTATGTGCCCACCGCACCCGAGAGTGCCCCGACCGACGCCTGCGCAAACGCCCGCTCAAGACGTTCGAGGTTGCGCTGGGCCTCGAACGCGTAGCCCGCCAGCTTGATCCCGAACGTCGTCGGCTCGGCGTGGATGCCGTGCGTGCGCCCGACGCAGAGCGTCTGGACGTGTGCGCGCGCCCGGGTGGCGAGCGCGGCGACGAGCGCCCGCGTGTCCGGCAGGATCAGCTCGCCGACCGCCCTGATCTGCAGCGCAAGGCCGGTGTCGACGACGTCCGAGGAGGTGAGCCCGTAGTGGATCCAGCGCCCCGGCACGCCCGCCGATGCGGACAGCACGTCGACGAAGGCGGCGGTGTCATGGTCGGTGACCTTCTCGCGCTCGTTGACGGCAGCGACCGTGAAGGTTGCGGCGCGGATCGCCTCGAGGTCCTCCGGGGTGGGGCCGTCCATCTCCTCGCAGGCGGCAACCTCGACTTTGCGGATCGCCTCGAAGCGGGCGTGGTCGGTCCACAGCTCGCCGATCTCCCGGCGCGTGTAGCGCTCGATCATGTGTCGGCGAGTCGCTCGATCATCTGTCTACGAGTTTATTGTCTGCACTCTGATGACCTCGGGGACGATCGTCGGCATCGTCGGCGCCGGACAGCTCGCGCGGATGGGATGGCAGGCGGCGATCTCACTCGATCTGCAGCTGCTCTGCCTCGGCGCGCCCGGCGAGGCCGCGGCACGGGCGGGCGCGCCGCTGCTCGAGGGCTCGGGCTATGACGGCGAGGCGCTCGCGGAGCTCGCCGCCCGCTCGCAGGTGCTCACGTTCGAGCACGAGCTGGTCAGCCTGCCGGCGCTGCAGGAGCTGGAGGCACGCGGGGTGCTGGTGCGACCGTCGCCGTCGGTGCTGGAGCTGGCCGTCGACAAGCTGCACCAGCGTGACACGCTCGCGGCGATGGACGGCGTGGAGGTGCCGGCGTACGGACGCGTCACCGGCCTGGGCGATGTCGAGTCGTTCGCGGCCGAGCACGGCTGGCCGGTGGTGCTGAAGGCCCGCAGCGGCGGCTACGACGGGCGCGGGGTGTGGATGTGCACGGACAGCGTGGAGGCCGGACGGGCATTGCAGGAGGGTGCGGACGCCGGGCTCGAGCTGTACGCCGAGCAGGCTGTCGAGCTCGTCGCCGAGGCCGCGGTGCTGGTCGCGCGCTCCCCCTCGGGCGAGGTGGCGGTGTATCCGGCCGTGCGCACCTTCCAGGTGGACGGCATGACGCGGATCGTGCTGATGGGACCGGGCCTGCCCGCATACGTGAGCGTGAGGGCCGAGGCGCTCGCGCGGAAGCTCGCCGAGCAGAGCGGCCTCGAGGGACTGATGGCGATCGAGCTGTTCGTGACTCCGGGTGAACGCCTGCTCGTCAACGAGCTGGCGCTGCGCACGCACAACACCGGACACCTGCACACGGAGGCGTCGACCACCTCGCAGTTCGAGCAGCACCTGCGCGCCGTGCTCGACCTGCCGCTCGGGCTCACGACCCCGGTCACGCTGGCGGCGGCGATGGTGAACGTGGTCGGGCCCCACGACGGCTCGGACCCGGCCACGCGCCTGCACGAGGCGCTGGCCGTGCCGCGTGCGCACATTCACCTGTACGGCAAGAGCGCGCGACCCGGCCGCAAGCTCGGCCACGTCACCGTCTGCGCGGCCACGCCGGATGAGGCGATGCGGCTGGCCCAGGAGGCCGCTGATAGGCTCGAAAACAATGGCTGAGCGGGCGATCGTGGGCGTCGTGATGGGCTCTGACAGCGACCTCGCCGTGATGAGCCAGGCCGCCGAGGTGCTCGCCGAGCTCGGGATCGCCGCCGAGACGCGCGTCGTCTCGGCACACCGCACGCCCACCGACATGATCGCCTACGGCCAGCAGGCCGCCGACCGCGGGCTTGCCGTGATCATCGCCGGCGCCGGCGGCGCCGCCCACCTGCCGGGGATGCTCGCCGCCGTCACGACGCTGCCGGTGATCGGCGTGCCGGTCTCGCTCAAGAACCTGGACGGACTCGACAGCCTCCTGTCGATCGTGCAGATGCCGAAGGGGGTGCCGGTGGCGACGGTCGCGATCGACGGCGCCCGCAACGCCGGCCTGCTCGCGGCACGGATCCTGGCAGTCGGTGACCCGGCCCTGCGCCGGCGGCTCGAGGACTTCCGCGAGACACAGGCGCAGGCGGCGCGCGCGGCCGACGCCCGCGTCAGCGGTGGCGGGAACGGCGGCGGGGTCAGCGGCGAGGGCGGCTGAGGGCTAGGCGGTGACAGCGCGGGCGATGTCCCGGCGCAGCTGCCGCCCCGCGAACGCAATCCGGTCGGTGCCCGCGTAGGCGGCGGCGCGCGCGGCGGCGATGTCGGCGCCGAGCGCGGTCACGCTCAGCACGCGTCCGCCGGCGGTCACCACAGCGCCGTCACCGTCGAACGCCGTGCCCGCATGCGTCACGTAGACGTCGCCGGGCACGGCGTCCAGGCCGGTGATCACGTCACCGCTGGAGGAGCTCTCCGGGTAGCCGGCGCTCGCCAGGACCACCGTGACGGCGGGGCGAGGATCCCAGTCGAGGGTCACGTTCGTCAAATCGCCGGGTCCGCCGCCCGTGCCAGCGGGCCGGGCGGCGGCGGCCGAGAGGACATCGAGGAGGTCGGTGCGCAGGCGCGGCAGGATCGCCTGCGTCTCCGGGTCGCCGAAGCGGGCGTTGAACTCCAGCACGCGCGGCCCATCAGGGGTCAGCATCAGACCGGCGTACAGCACGCCGTGGAAGTCGACCCCGCGACGGCGCAGCTCGTCGAGCACCGGCTGGTGCACCGCCGCGGCGAGTGCGTCCACCCGCGCGCCGTCGATCGCCGGCACTGGTGAATAGGAGCCCATGCCGCCGGTGTTGGGGCCGGCGTCGCCGTCGAAGATGCGCTTGTAGTCCTGGGCTGAGGCCAGCGGCAGCGCGCGCACGCCGTCGCAGATCGCCAGCAGCGAGACCTCGGGGCCGGTGAGGCGCTCCTCGACGACGACACGGTCGGTCCCGAAGCGGTGGCCGACCAGCAGGTCGCTCAAGGCCGTACGCGCCTCCTCCTCGGAGGCCGCGATGATCACGCCCTTGCCGGCCGCGAGCCCGTCGGCCTTGATCACGGCCGGGTACTCGGCGGTCCCGGGCGGAGCCACCGCGCGGATCGCGGCGAGGCCCTCGTCGACGCTCGTGACCACCCGGTAGGCGGCGGTCGGCACGCCGGCGGCCTCCATCACCTCCTTGCAGAAGGCCTTGGAGCCCTCGAGCCGCGCTCCCGCGGCGCCCGGGCCGAAACAGGCGATGCCGGCCGCGTGCAGGGCGTCGGCGAGCCCGGCGACGAGCGGCGCCTCGGGCCCGACGACGACCAGATCCACCTGCTCGGAGACGGCCGCCTCGACCAGCCCGGGGAGATCATCCACGCCGATGGGTAGCAGCCG
>WQWK01000075.1 GCA_009785395.1 Conexibacteraceae bacterium | reverse complement strand
CTGCCCCTGCGGCGAGCTGTTGAGGTCCGGCGGCGCCTGCGTGTAGCAGGGCGCGCTCGAATCGAGCGCCGGCCCCCGGCCCGATGCCGGGAACGCCGGGAAGGTGCCGGACGGGGGCAGCACCGCGTTGCCGTAGAGCGTCCCCGCGGGCCGCAGGCGCTGCGTGTGGATCTGTGTGGCGCCGCCGCCCACGGTCGCGCGCACGTAGCGCCCGTTGCCGTCGAAGTTCTGGGTCGCGCCCGCGAGGCCGACCGCGCTCTGGAACAGCTGCTGGTAGACGGCAAGTCCGGCCGGCGGCGAGCTGTCAACCGTGATCTTCTCGTTTCCGGTCGGTACGAGCACATGGCTGAAGCACTTCGAGAGCGTCGCCGCCTGCCCGATCAGCGCCGTGGTCTGCTTGAGCGCGACCGTCGTGTCGCTGACGGCCGGTACAAGCGTCTTCAGCAGTCCGTTCAGCTGACCCTGCGACGAGAGCTTCGTGAGCGACCGCAGCCACGGCAGCGCCACGGTGATCGTCGAGCCGAGCTGCCTGATGCTCGGGGTCAGCGCCCGCGCGAATGCCCGTGTCGGAGCGAACGAGGCCTGCAGCGCCGTGTCGGTACTGAGCGTCGCGCGCAGCAGCGGCGGCAGCGCGGCCAGGGTGGCCTGGAGGTTCTGCTGCTGCGTCGCCAGCGCCGCCATGGTCGTGTCGAAGTTTCCGACCAGGTCCGGCAGCTGTGTGCCGCTCGCGGCAAGCCCCTTGAAGACGCGCGACTCGCCTCTGATCACACCCGTGAGGTCGCCGGGCTTCTCGCCCAGCAGCGCCTGGTTGACGATCGCGGACTCCTTGAAGGCGTCCGCCGAGTACTTGAGCGCCTCGTTGAGCCCCTGCGCTCCCGTCCGGCCGTCCGCCCCCGGCTTGTTCAACGCCGCCCCGAACCCCTGCACCAGCTTCTGCAGGTTGGCCCGGGCGCTCGTGTTCAGGGCCGAGAGAATGCGGTCCAGCTGCACGGGCCCGGATGTGTTCGCGGCCGGCAGTGTGGCCCCGGAGTGCAGCAGCGGGGCCTGCGGGGTTCCGGGGCTCAGATCGACGTAGAAGTTGCCTTCGAGGAAGATCCGCGAGCGGATCGCCGCGGTCGCGTCGGAGTGGAGCGGCAGCCCGTCCTTGTCGATCTGCATGACGACGATCCCGGCCGTCGGGCTGCCCTTGATCCGCTGCACACCGGTGACCTCGCCCACCTGCACGCCGGCGATCCGCACCGGGGACGGGATGTGCAGGTCGGTGTTGGCCGTGAACACGGCCCTCAGCTCGAACGGCGAGCCGCTGAACGGCAGGCCCCCGCCGAACACTAGGTAGACCGCGCAGCCGATCACGACCAGGGCCGCGATCGCCGCCTGGAGGTTTGAGACGCGCGGCTGGTGGCGACGCACCTTGAGCTTCGGCGTGCCGTCGCTCATCCGCCGCTCGCCGCCGTTCCGCCGCTCGCCACCGTCTTCTCGGTGCCCGTCCCGAGGTTGCCGGGCGGATTACCGATCATCGCCTGGGTCGGCGAGTAGTGCTCGTTGCCGGCCGCGCACTCCCGCGGCTGGCCGGGCGCGGCCGTGTTCGGGTAAGGGTTGAAGTGAAGCGGCCCGTGCTGGCGGCCGCCCGCCGTCGAGACGGAGGTGAACGGCGTGGCCGAGGGCGCCCCCTCGCCGCCGGCCACGTCATTGTCGATCGCGACCAGGACGAAGCGCAGCACCGTGCCGGTGCCGGTGCTGTCGGAGAGCGAGCTCGCGAGGTTGCGCAGGAACAACGTCATGTAGTTGCACGTGGTCTGCGCTGGCGCGATGAACTCGAGCGGCCGCTGCAGGCTCGTCGTCGCCAGAGTCAGCCGCGAGAGACCCGCCTTGACGGTGCTGTCGGCGCCGAACGCGTCGAGCGACTTGGCGAGCGCGACGGTCTGGCGCGAGATCTGCGCGACATCCGGCAGGTTCCTGACCCCGGACTCGAGTGCCGCCGTGATCCGTGGCGCAGTCCGCCTCAGGGTCGCGACGCCGGGCCCCAGGTCGGCGAACAGCTGCCCGGCGTCGGTCGCGAAGCTACCGATCGCGGGGCCGTCGCTGATCACCGTCTGGAACGTCGGCGGCGTCTGGGCGATCCAGTTCTTCAGATATGGGGTGGCGACGCCCGCGAGCGCCCCGAAGGTGGTGTCAAGGTTGCGGTACAGCGACGCCTGCTGGTCAGCAACCGGAGCAAGCGCCGACGCGAACGCCCCGAGCCCGCGGATGAAGCCCGTCAGGTTCGTCCTGGGCGCGGCGAGGTTGTGCATCACCGGCGCGAGCCGCTGCACCAGCGGCACGAACGCCCCGATCGCCCGGTTGAGGCCGGCACCGCGGCCGGCCAGCGCCTGGCCGAAGCCGAGCGTCGTCTCGGCGACGGCCTGCTGTGTCGGCGGCGTGTACATGTCCAGCACCTGGTCGAGGTCGACGGTGGCGCTGGTGTGGCCGAGCGGCACCGTCGCCCCGTTTGGCCAGGTGCGATGCGAGTGGCCGAGCGTGACCTGCAGGTACTTGTCGCCGATCGCGCTCTTCATCCGGATCGTGAAGTGCGTGTCGACCGGCAGCGGCTGCACGTTCTTGTCGAGCTGGGCGTCGATCACCGCGATCGGCCGGCCCTGACGGTCGCGTGCGGCGGTGACCCTGCTGACCGTCCCGATCAGGCTGCCGCCCATGTGAACCTCGCCCCCGTGCACGAGCTCCTCGGCGTTGGGCGCCTCGATGTGGAGCGTGTAGCGCGGGACGAACGGCAGGCCGTTGTTGGCCTGGAAGGCGAGCACGACGCCGACGACCAGCACGAGCACGGCGAGCGCGCCGATCATCACCGGGCTGGTCAGCGGCGAGCGGCTGCGGCGCCGGACCATCAGCCCTTGCCTCCGGTCAGGTAACGAAGCAGGCCGCCAAGCGGGGCGGCCTGCACCCCCTTCGACGAGTGTGTTTTGGCGGTCACCTCGGTGACCGCCCTGGCCGCGACGGCAGCCACCGCCTGACCGCCGGGCAGGAAGTTGGCGCTGCAGCCGGGGATCGGGTGGCGCGCGTACGCGGTGCACGGGCCGACGATCGGGGTCAGCCGCACATAGTGACCGGCGGCGTCGTAGCCGTTGGTGGCGGCTGCGCCGTAGAAGAGCAGGCTCATCAGCTGCTCGAAGCCGCCGGTCGTGTCGAGGTTCGTGAGCAGCTTGTCGAGCGTCTGCGCGGAGGGCAGCGATCTGGTGCCGAGGGTCCGCAGCTGGTCGACCAGCGGCTGCGAGCCCACGAGTGCGGACTCGGACTGCTGGGCGGCGTTGCCGAGATCTGTCAGCGCGGTCCTTGCGCGGTTCGCGAACGGCACCAGCGTCCTGAACTCTCTGCTCAGCGCGCCGGCGCTGTTGCCGGCGTCCTGCACGACCGGGGTGGCCTGGGTCGCGAGCTGGCCGAGGTCGGCCATCAGCGGCCGCAACTGCTGCAGGAACGGCGGCAGCAGCCTGATCGACTGCGCGATCTGCGGACGCTCGGTGGCCGTCGCGGTCGCTGTCTTGTTGGCCTTGACGATGAAGTCCGCGAGCGAGCCGCGGGCCTTCGCGAGCGGTGCCAGCACCGTGTCGGAGTCGGTGGCGAGCTTGGCGAGGACCCGGTTCTGGGAGGCGAGCAGGCTGAACACGCGCTCGGTCTGGGCGAGCGCCGGATCGGCCCGGAGAATCACCGCGTTGAGGTCGGAGCCGCGCGCTGCCAGACCCGTGCCGAGCTCGTTGAGGATCACCGAGAGGCTCTGGCGCACGGACTCCTGGGAGACGTTCTGGACGATGTCCGGATCGATCGGGGAGCTCGTCTGCGTGACCGGCAGCAGATGGCTGCCGGTGCCATAGCCGCTGGTGATCCGGTGCAGGGCGGGGTGGTTGGAGGTGCCGGGGCTGCAGTCGATATAGCGCTCGGCGATCAGTGATTGGGGCCGGATCCGGCAGGTCGCGTTCGCGTACCAGGGCGTGAACTCGGAGCTGGAGATCGAGAGCGTGACCGCCGCCAGATTCTGTTTGGTCACTGACAGCGCTGAGATCGTGCCTACCGGCGCCCCGGCGATCCGCACCTGCTCGCCCGGGACCGCGAACGAGGCGTTGTCGAACAGCGCCTGGACTGTGTAGCCGCCGGAGCCGCCGCCAACTGCGGTGAGCACGAGCACCACGATCACGGCCACGACCGCGAGCAGGGCCAGGACGGGGGCTGCGCGTCTCACGGTCCGGCCGGGGTGTTGGAGGTGTCACAGCCCCTGGCGGCGACCGGCATCGAACCGTCGCCGGGCTGGGTCGCGCCGCCGGGGCAGCGGCCCGTCCTGACGACCGTGAGGCCCTCGTAGCGAGCCGCCGGCGAGCGGTTGGTCAGCGTGCCGCCGCTGATTCCGTAGGAGCCGTAGAACGGCGTGCTGCGCGCGTAGTGGCCGTTGGCGTCGTAGTAGCCGTTGATCTGGCCGGTGTTGGCGAGCGCGGCGACGATGTCGGGCGTGTACTCGCGTAGCGCCTGGATCTGCCCGGAGGACTCCTGCGCGAGGATCGAGGCGATGATCGCCGGGAAGCCGCTGGAGGCGCTCCGCTCAAACGCCGGCCCCTCCCGCAGCAGCTTCACGAGGTTGCCCCCGTGCGGGTTGGAGATCAGGGCGGCGAGGTAGCGGAGCGTCGGTATGGCCGCCTGCGAGAACTGCTTGAGCGCCAGCGTGAAGGGCACGAGCTGGCCCACCTGGGGCTTGGTCGCGGCGACCAGCCGCTGGAGCGCCGCGAGCGTGCTGCGCACGCCCGCGAAGGTCGTCGTCGAGCGCTGCAGCGCCGAGGGCAGCAGCTCGAGCGTCTGCGCGAGCGCCGTCGACTGCTGCGCGACCGCGCCGGTGACCGCGTCGGTGTTGCCGACGAGGCTGGTCAGCTCCTGGCTGCGCGACGCGAGCCGCCGCATCGTCTGCGCCCCCTGCACCAGCAGCTGGTCGAAGCCCGGCTCGGCATGGTTCAGGGCGGCTGTCACCTGACTGGTGCTCTGCAGCACCGGATCGAGATATTCGAGCGTGCGGTTGGCCTGCAGCGCGCGCCCCCGGATACTCGCCGCCTCGCCGCGGATGATGTTGCGCAGGCCGTTGCGCGTGGGCGCGTTGAGCGCGTTGAACAGCTGGTCGAGCCCGACCTCGGCGTACGTGTCGGTCTGCGGGATCGTCCCGCCGGAGCGGATCTGGGCGTTGCCCGTGGACGGCGCCGGCTGCAGCGTGATGTAGTGGCTCGCGATGCCGGCCAGGCCGTTCTCCTCGATCCGCGCGACCGTGCCCTGGTAGAGCGGTGCCGCGTCCGCCGCAAGCGACACAACGACGGCCGCCTGGCCGTTGCGAGTGAGGCTGATCGACTGCACCGAGCCGACGCTCGATGGGCCGATCATCACCTGGTCGCCGTTGACCAGCCCGCTGGCGTCGCTGAACAGCATCCGGACCCGGTAGGCGGACCCGCCACTGAGGACGAGGTAGGCGATTGCGACGAGCGCGAGCAGCAGCGCACCGCCTCCCACGGCACGTACCCGCGCGCTCGGCTGCGCGTGCAGCCGATCATTCATGTCGGCATCTTGTCAACTTGAGGCGACACGCATGATTGCTGCCCGGCGCTCGCCGCTGCTTCGCGCCGGTTTACGATCCCTGCAGCGCGGACTTCAGCGACTCCGTCGCGGCAACGGGCGCCGGGTCGATCCCGCGCAGCGTCGCCAGATACAGCGACACGAGGTCACCGAGCAGCACCAGCGAGACGAGCCGCTGCAGGCGGGTCTGGCCGATCGACTCAACACGGAAGGTCGCCCCGCCGCGGCTGGCGATCAGGCCGCGGGTCAGCTCGATGCGCTGGCGCACGCGCGGATGCAGGTCCGAGTCGTCCAGGAACACGGCGCTGAACGGCCCGAACTCGCTGGCGCCGTCCCAGCCGACGAGCTCGTTGTGGTCGAGCTCCGGAAGCTCGGCGGCGAACGCCGGCGCCTTGGCGTTCTCGTTGATCTGCGTCTTCCAGCGGTAGGCCACGGGCGCGGTCAGCGCCGCTCCGGCGATCTGCGGGATCGTGCCGCGGAGCCCGCGCGCGAGCGTCTTGGCGAGCGAATGCTCCTCCGCGTCCGGCCCCCACGCCGCGGCCAGGCGGGCCGCGTGCTCGGCCGCCACGTCAACCTCGGCACGCAAGCTCTCGCCCGCTCCGCACAGCCGCGCGACCTCGAGTGCGGTGACCAGGCCATAGCCGACGGCCGCCCGCGACTGGAAGCCACCGGGCAACGGGATCACCGGGACGCCATCGGCACGAGCCTGCTCGGCGAGCTTGCCGCCGGTCGTGACCACGATCGTCGAGGCGCCGAGCGCCTGCGCGGCGTCATAGGCGGCGAGCGTCTCCTCGGTGTTGCCCGAGTAGCTCACGCACAGCACGGTCGTGTCGGGTGTCGTCCAGCCCGGCAGCGCGTAATCGCGCGCGAGCGCGATCGGCCGCGAGGCGCCGTCGCCGAGCGCCGCCCGGGCCAGCGCGCCGCCGATCGACGAGCCGCCGACCCCGGCGATGACCAGCCCGCCGGGCGAGTCGTGCGGCCTGAGATTGGCCGACTCCACTCGCCACAGCGCGTCGTGCAGGTGGTCGGGCAGCGCGAGCACCTCGGCAAACTGGCCGGTGACGTCGACCTCGGCGACGGCCTCCCGCGAGAGTGTCCGCTCGGCGCTCAAAACTTGATCGCTCCGTTGGGAAGCGCAACCCTCGGAAACAGACGGGCGCCGGCCGAGAGCACGTTGTCGTCACCGATCTGGACGCCCTCGCCGAGCACGACACCGCCGTCGATCGCGCAGCGCGCCCCGATCGTGGCGCCGGGGCCGATGATCGCGCCGCTGATCGTGGTGCGCTCGCCGACGCTCACCCCGTCCAGCAGCACCGAGCCCTCGATTGTGGCGCCGGCGCCGATCCTGACGCCGCGGCCCAGCACCACCCGGCCACCGACGCTCGCCGCGTCCTCGATCTCGGCCCCGTCCCCGATCATCACCGGAGCAGCTATCCGTCCCCCGACCCCCACCTCCGGGAGCACGCGCATGCGGGCCGCATACAGGCGGTCGCCCACCTGGGTCATGACCTTGCCCTCGAGGATGTCGTAGGCCGCCTGCAGGTATCGGTCCGGCGTGCCGATGTCGAGCCAGTAGCCGTGGGCCTCGTATCCGTAGAGGCCGTGATCGACGAGCTTCGGGAAGACATCACGCTCGATCGAGATGTTCGTGCCCGCCGGCGCCATCTCGGAGAGGATCCCGCGATCGAGGATGTAGGCCCCGGCGTTGACCAGATTCGTCCCGAGCGCCTGGTCGTAGCTCGGCTTCTCGATGAACTCGGTGACGCTGAGGTCCCCGTTGCGTTGTACGAGCCCGTAGGCGGACGGATCGGCGACGCCGACCAGCGCGAGCGTCGCCCGCGCCCCGGTGTGCTCGTGCTGCGCGAGCTGGTCGGTGAGGTTGATGTCGGTGAGGACGTCGCCGTTGAGCATGAAGAAACGCTCGTCCAGCAGCTCCTCGGCGAACTTGAGCGCCCCGCCCGTGCCGAGCGGGCGTGGCTCCTCGACATACCGCAGACGCACCCCAAAGGCGCTGCCGTCGCCGAGCACGGCGCGCACCTGGTCGGCGCGGAAGCCTGTGGAGATGACGACGTCATCGATGCCGTGGCCGACCAGCCACTCGAGCATGTAGCTGATGAACGGCTGACCGACGAGCGGGATGACCGGCTTGGGCGTATCCGAGGTCAGCGGCCGCAGTCGCGTACCCTCGCCGCCCGCCAAGATCAATGCCTGCATCCCTACTCCTATCCGCTCTGGACCGCAGACGGCCGGAACGGCTCAGCGGCCGATCCCCTCGTACGTGAACCCGGCCGCCTGCGCCGCCGTGCTGTCCAGGAAGTTACGCCCATCGACGATCACGCGCCCACTGGCGGCGGCGGCGACCTCGTTCCAGTCGAGCTCGGCGAACTCCGGCCACTCGGTCACCACCACGATCGCGTCCGCGCCCCGCACCGCATCCAGGGCGCTCGCCCCCATCTCCACGCCCGGCATCAGTGTGCGCGCCTGCGACTCGGCGATTGGGTCGTAGGCGCTGACCAGCGCGCCCTCGCCCTGCAGCCGCGCTGCCAGCACCAGCGACGATGCCTCCCGCATGTCATCGGTCTGGGCCTTGAACGCAAGCCCCAGCAGCGCCACCCTTTTTCCGACAAGCGTCCCCAGGTGCTTCTGCAGCTTCGCGATCACACGCCGCTTCTGCAGCTCGTTGACCTCGATCACCGACGTCAGCAGCTGGAAGTGGTAGCCGGAGTTTCCCGCAAGCTGTTTGAGTGCTGAGACATCTTTCGGAAAACACGAGCCGCCGTAGCCGATACCCGCGTTCAGGAAGTGGCGGCCGATGCGGCGATCGAGCCCCATCCCGCGCGCGACCTCGGTCACGTCGGCGCCCGTCTCCTCGCAGACGTTGGCAATCTCGTTGATGAACGAGATCTTGGTGGCCAGGAAGGCGTTGGCGGCGAGCTTGATCATCTCGGCGCTGCGGATGTCGGTGCGAACGAGCGGCGCATCGAGCGGGGCATAGAGCTCAACGACGGCGTCGCCCGCCCAATCGCTGTCGTCGCCCACGACTACCCGGTCGGGCTTGAGGAAGTCCTCCAGCGCCGAGCCCTCCTTGAGGAACTCCGGGCAGGAGACGTAGGCGAAGCCGTCCTTGCCCTGCTGGGCGAAGACCCGCTTGATCG
>WQWK01000074.1 GCA_009785395.1 Conexibacteraceae bacterium | reverse complement strand
TCAAGGGCTCCGGCTTCTACAACACCGACTACGGCACCAAGCGCCGCGCGCGCGAGGCGAAGGAGAACAAGGAGTCCACCTCCGCGAGCAGTTCCTCGTCTGACAACGGCGGCAGCAGCAAATCTGAGTCCTCGACGTCCAAGTCGGACTCGAAGACGACCAGCGCTTCCTCTTCCTGATCGGGCCCCGCTTGGCCCGATCAGTTCGACGTCGCTCGCGCCTAGCCGAGCACCGGCGCGACGAACCGCTCAGCCAGCCGCTCCGCGACGCTATCGGGCCACGGTGGCAGTGGCACGAGCACGATCTCGGTGACGCCGGCGTCGATCAGCTCGCGGATCTGTTCAAGCGTCGGCTGGTCCTGCGTCTGCTCCGCCGGCACGAGCACCTGCACCTGGCGGGCGATCGCCTGCGGATCACGCCCGATCGTGGCGCAGTGGCGGTCCAGGATGGCGGTCTTCTCACGAACCAGGTCCACATCGCCGCGCGTCGGCACGTTCCAGATGTCGGCGTGCTCGGCAACCAGTCGTAGAGAACGCTCGCCGGCCGCCCCGATCAGGATCTCCGGCGCGGGGACCGGCTTCGGCTCAAGCAGCGCCTGCGTGAGCCGGTAGTGCTCGCCCACGAAATCGAACGGCGCGGTCTCGCTCCAGAGCCGGCGGATGATCGTCAGCGCCTCGCCCAGCGCGCCGATTGCCTCACCCACGGGAACCACGTCGATGCCGTAGGAGCCGTACTCCCGCTCGGCGATCGCGGTGATGTTCGGGTCAGCCACCCGTGCATAGCCGGCGCCGATCCCGAAGATCAGCCTGCCGCCTGCGATTTCGTGGACGGTCGCGGCCATCTTCGCCAGGACGGCCGGTGGCCTGATCCGGTTGCTCGTAACGATCACCCCGAGCTTCAACCGGGATGTCCTGGCGGCCAGGGCGGACAGCAGCGTCCAGGCCTCCAGCGCGGGCGTCTCGACCGGCCCTCGCATCGGGAGCAGGTGATCCCATAGCCAGGCGCCGTCGAACGCGCCGAGCGCGTCCGCCTGCTCCCAAACCCGGAGTACATCGGTGTAGGACACGCCGACCTGGGTCGTCTTGATCCCGAACGTCACTGGCATGGTGTTACCTCCTGCCGGTCTGGTCGAGGTAGATCATTAGCAGGCTAACGAATTATGAACGGATTCCTCACTCTCTTTGCCCGAGCCCTGAAGCTCGCCCGTGCGGAGTCGGATCGTTTGATGTCACGCCACGGCGTCCGCGTCGGCCAGAGCCTGATCCTCGAGCACCTCTGGATCCATGACGGTCAAACCCCCGGCGAGCTTGCGGGCCGGATCGGCGTCTCCACGCCGACGATCGTCAACAGCGCGCGGCGGATGGTCGAGGGCGGCCTGATCGAGCGCCGGCCAGACGCTGCCGACCGGCGCCTGGTGCGGCTATGGCTGACCACGCACGCGTGGCAGCTGCGCGAGGCCTTCGAGGCCGAACGCGACGGGCTTGCCGACCGGATCCTCGGTGCGGTCGAGCCGAACGATCGCGAGGCGCTGATTCGCGCGCTGCAGGCGATCGTTACCGAGCTCAGCCGCGACGACGCGCGCGACTAACCGTTCATCAGCTGGTTGACCTTGCTGTGGATGTCGTCCTGGCTCGGCACGACGACGTCCTGGCCGTTGTAGGTCTGGAAGGCGCCGCCGAGCGTCACCGGGTTTGAGGTTCCGCCGATCTCCGAGGCGATGAACAGCTGCATCATCGTGAGGCCGCCCATGTCGGTCTGGATCGCGCCGGGCGCGTCCCAGGCCGCCCACGGCAGGTGGATGAACGCGTGGACCGAGAGCATCTGGCCCTTCATCGCGTTGACGATCTGCTGCTGCATGAGCTGGCGGTCGAAGTCGTTGTAGGCGGGGTTGCAGGAGTTGTGACGCGTGCGCGCGAGCGTGATCGCCTGCTCGCCGGTGAGGTGGTGGTAGCCGGGCTGGAGGTTGAGCGTGAAGCCGCCGTTGGCCGCTCCGCCGGAGATCTCCGAGCAGATCCGCGGGGTCTTCACGGTCACTCCGCCGATGTCGTCGATGAACTTGATGAAGTTCGCGAAGTCGATCACGACCATGTGGTTGATCTTGATGCCGGTCAGCCGCTCGATGACGTGGATCGTGTTCTGCGGCCCTCCGCAGGCCCAGGCCGCGTTGATCTTCATCATTCCGCTCTGCGCGCCGCAGGGGACATAGGTGAGCGTGTCACGCGGGATCGAGAGCTTGCGTGAGGTGCCGCCGCCGACCCGCCAGATCATGATCGAGTCCGTCGCCGCGTTGGCCTCGCTGTGGTTGGCGCCCGCCTCCTGGGAGCTGTAGCCGGTCTTGGGCCGGACGTCGAGCCCGAGGATCAGGATGTTGTTGGGCGTGAACAGCATCGGCCCCGCACTTGACAGCGCCGCCTCGGTGGCGCTGCCGCCGGGCAGATTGCCCGACTTCGTCTCGGCGCTGATGAAGAACAGCACCGCCGAGAGCACCACCCAGAAGATGCAGGCCATGACGAAGAACTTGAGCAGCCGCAACGGGTGCCACAGCGGGCGCGTCGAGGGGCCGAAACCCGGAATCCGCCGCCAGCCGCGGCGCGGCGGACGCGGTCCGTCCGGACCACCGCCGCGGCCGTCGCCGCCACGGGGCGGGCGTGGCGGCTCATCGCGCATGAGCAGCTCGCGGGCCTCGAGTTCGGCGTCGGTCTCACCGCGCAGCCGCGACGTCAGGCTGCGCGGCGCCGAGCGGTAGAGCGTGTATGGGCGTTCGTCTTCTCGTAAATCGGTCATCAGAAAGTTCTTTGGGTGAGTCGCGAGGGTCGCTCCTTATAGTGGCGACATGCCCTCACGACTCGTCGTCGGCATCGACATCGGTGGAACCAAGCTTGCTGGCGGTGTGGTCGATGAACGTCTGCGAGTTCATCACCGCATACAGCGTTCGATGCTTGGCCAGGAGACCCCTGCCCTGCTCGAAACTATTGCCACGTCTGTTCAAGAACTCGTTAACACCGCTCAGGGGGAGGTCGGAGCGGTCGGCTTCGGAATTCCTTCGCTGATCGACCGCCGCAGCGGGACCTCGGTGGTGGCTGTGAACCTGCCCCTGGCCGACGTCCGCTTTGGCGCGCTGATGGAGGAGCGCCTGGATCTGCCCGTGTTCGTTGACAACGACGGCAACCTGGCGGCGCTGGCCGAGTCCCGGGCGGGGGCGGCGATGGGCGTCGACGACATGCTGCTGGTCGGGCTCGGCACCGGCATCTCCGGCGGGCTGATCCTCGGCGGTCAGCTGTACCGCGGCTGGATCGGCGCGGGCGCCGAGCTCGGCCATATGGTGATCGACATGAACGGCCCGCCCTGTCAGGGCAACTGCCCCAACCACGGCTGCTTTGAGGCGATGGCCTCAGGCACGGCGCTGAAGCGCGAGGCGCGCCGGATCGCGGCCGAGCAGCCCGCCTCCGCGCTCGGCCGGGCGCTGGCCGAGGACCGCGAGCTCGACGGGCCGCTGGTCACGGAGCTGGCACACGACGGCGACCCGGCCGCGGGCGAGGTTCTGAACCTGATCGGTGAGCGGCTCGGCGTTGCCCTTGCGAGCTTCGTGAACATCTTCAACCCGGCGATGATCGTCGTCGGCGGCGGTGTCATGGGCGCGGGGGAGATGCTGCTCGCTCCCGCACGCGCGGAGATGCGCCGGCGCGCGCTGCCACCGTCGCGTGACAACGTGCAGATCGTCGCGGCCGAGTTCGGCCACGAGGCCGGCATGGTCGGCGCGGCGGCGATGGCGCTGGACGGCCTCGCGGCCAGACAGGAGCAATTGTGAGCGGGCTGGTGCAATCGTGAGCGAGGGGCAGCTGTGAGCGGGCAGGGCAAGCTGATCGTCTGTCCCACCCCGATCGGCAACGTCGAGGACATCACCCTGCGCGTGCTCGCGGCGCTGCGCGAGGCCGACGTGATCGCCTGCGAGGACACGCGGCGGACCGGCGCGCTGCTGAAGAACTACGGGGTCTCGGGCAAGCTCGTCAGCTATTACGAGCAGAACGAGCGCTCGCGCGCGGCCGAGCTCGTCAAGCGCATGCACGACGGTGAGGTCGTGGCGCTGGTCTCCGACGCCGGCATGCCGCTGGTCTCCGACCCGGGGTTCGTGCTCGTGCGCGGCTGCGTCGCCGCCGGGCTCGAGGTCGAGGTGCTGCCCGGTCCCTCGGCCGCGCTGGCGGCGCTGGTCGCGAGCGCGCTGCCAGCGGACCATTGGCGCTTCGCCGGGTTCCTGCCGCGCAAGCGCGGCGAGCTCGAGGCGGCGTTCGCCGGTCAGGAGACGCTGGTCGCGTTCGAGTCGCCGCGCCGCGTCGCGGACTCACTGGCGATCCTCGCAGAGCTGGACCCTGACCGTGCGGTCGCGGTCTGCCGCGAGCTCACCAAGATCCATGAGGAGGTCGTGCGCGGCAACGCGGCCGAGCTCGCCGCCCGCTACGCGCAGGAGCCGCCGAAGGGCGAGGTGGTGCTCGTGGTCGGTCCGGCGCCGGCGCCGGCCGAGAAGGATCTGGGGCCTGCGCTCGACGCGGTCCGCAGGCTCGTGGACTCGGGCGCGAAGCCGCGTACCGCGGCCGGGGTCGTCGCCGAGCTGACCGGGGCGAGCGCGAACGCGCTCTACAAAGCGCTCACGGAGTGAGCTCAGCGCCCGAGCGACACCCGCTCGGTGGCCACGTTGAACGTGCCCCTGCGGCCGTCAGCCGTTACGAACGGAAGCGTCGCGCGGTCTGCCGCCGCCAGACTCGCCGGGTGCGGCGGGGAGACCAGCGTGACCGCCCCGGATCCGCTCACGGTGACGGTGTCCAGCAGGGTCGCGCCGGGCGTGTGCCGCAGGATGTGGAGCACGCCGGTCCTATGGTCGGCCCGCTCGCTGCCGGCGAACACGGCCACGCGGCCCCTGCTGTTGGTCACCGCCCAGCCGTTCGTGTAGATGATTTCCTCTTTCTCCGGGACAGGCCGGACCGTCGGCCCGAAGCTCATCTCCGGCGGAGGCCCGGACGCGCGGGGCGATGAGCCGGATTGGGTCACGATCAGCACCACCGCGACCACAGCCGCGACAAGGATCAGAGCACCGCCGAGCATCCACTCACGACGCATCCCGGCAGACGGTAGTACAAAGGTTCCATGCAGGGAAACCGGCGCAGCCGTCGTCGTGGGCGCCTGCTGGCTGGCGTTCTTGGCGTCGTGATCGGTGCGGGGATCGTCCTCGGGATCGAACAGTTGGGGGGTGGCGGTGCACACACCGCCCAGGCCTCCCCGACTGGCATCGTGCCGCCGGCCAATCCACGAACCAACTGCGACCGGTTCCGGACGGATGAGGTCTGGGGTATCGAGAACATCAACGCCTGCCGAGCCAAGAACGGGGTTGGCAAGATGCGCCTGCCGTCCAACTGGGGCAGGCTCACGACGGTTGAGCGCGGGTTCGTCGCGATCAACCTCGAGCGCGTCAACCGGGGTCTGCAACCGATCGCTGGACTGACCGCCAACCTCGACGGACTCGCCAAGACCGGTGCAGAGCAGCTGCAGGACCCGCCGTTTCCGAGCCGAGGCTACGGCAGCGGTGGCGCAATCTGGGCGTTGGCCGCCACACCCCTGTCCGCCAACTACCTGTGGATGTACGACGACGGTCCCAACGGTTTTGACCCGAACATCTCCTGCACCCACCGCGGTGCCCCTGGTTGCTGGCTGCACCGCGACGTCATCCTGTTGCGGTTCGGCCCGCTCGTGGCCGGCGGTGCCTCCGTGCGCAGCCAGGACGCATACTCGCTCGCCTATCTCATCATGCAGGGCCGGGCGCAACACCTGACCTTCAGCTGGGCCAGGGAGCTGCACCACTTCAGGCACAGGCCGCGGCTAGAGCGGCTCGGCTGACGCTGCCGCCTCCGGCCGCCGCCCAGCGGGGCGAGCGGCCGGAAGTGCGGGCCGGAAGTTACCCTCAACAACCAGGATGACGTTCTACCTCACGACCGCGATCGATTACGTCAACGGCGAGCCGCATCTCGGCCACGCGTACGAGAAGATCGCGACCGATGTGATCGCGCGGCACATGCGCCAGCGCGGCGAGGACGTGTTCTTCCTGACCGGCACCGACGAGCACGGCGAGCCCGTCGCCGACGCTGCGCACGCGCAGGGGATCGAGCCGCAGGAGCTGGCCGACCGCAACGCGGCTCGCTTCCAGGCGATGCTGCCGCTGCTGAACATCTCCAACGACTTCTTCATCCGCACCACCGACCCCGAGCACGAGCTGCGCGTGCAACAGGTCATGCAGCGCATCCATGACAACGGCTACACGTACATGGGCGTCTATGAGGGCTGGTACTGCCCGCGCTGCGCCGACTTCAAGACGGAGTCCGAGATCCTCGAGGGCAACCGCTGCCCGATCCATGAGATTCAGCTCACGCGCGAGCAGGAGGAGAACTGGTTCTTCAAGCTCTCCGCCTTCCAGGAGGATCTGGAGCGGCTGTACGCCGAGCAGCCGGACTTCGTGATGCCCGAGCGCGCGATGAATGAGACGAAGGCGTTCGTCGCGCAGGGCCTCCAGGACGTCTCGCTCTCACGCGCCAAGCTGACCTGGGGCGTGACCGTCCCGTGGGACCCGGGCCACGTCTTCTACGTGTGGTTCGACGCCGACCTCAACTACTACACGGCGCTCGGCTACGCGCGCCCCGGCGAGGACCTGACCGACCGCTACTGGCCCGCGCAGCTGCACGTGATCGGCAAGGACATCGTCAAGTTCCATGCGATCTACTGGCCGGCGATGCTGATGGCGGCCGGCATTGCGGTGCCCAGGCACGTGTTCGCGCACGGTTTCCTGATGGCCCAGGACGGCCGCAAGATGAGCAAGTCGCTGGGCAACGTGCTTGACCCCTTCGAGGTGATGGACGAGTTCGGGACCGACGCGCTGCGCTTCTACCTGATGCGCGATGTCGTCTTCGGCGCCGACGGCAACGTCGGGGTCGACGGCGTCCGCACGCGCTACGAGACCGAGCTCGCCAACGAGTACGGCAACCTCGCGAGCCGCACGATCGCGATGATCGCGCGTTATCTCGATGGGACGGTCCCGCTGGACCATCCCATCGATCAGGAGCTTGCGGCTGACTTCGACCACATGGCGGGGGAGGTGGCCGAACGCTTCGACAGGTTTGAGCTGACGGCCGCCCTCGATCTGATCTGGCAGCGCGTGCGGCGGCTCAACCGGTATGTCGAGGAGCAGAAGCCGTGGGAGCTGGCGCGCGATCCGGAGGCCGCCGATCGGCTCGCGACGGTGCTTGCGTCACTGCATCAGGGCCTGCGTGCCGTCACCGTCGAGCTCGTGCCGTACATCCCGCAGAGCGCCGCGACGGTGCTCGCGGCGGTGGACGCGACACCGCTGCAACCGATCCCGCCACTTTTCCCGAAGCTCGACAAGCAGCCCGCGTAGGGCCTGGTCGCGAGGCCGGTCGGCGATCGCATAGGGTAGGCCGATGATCGACAGCCACACGCACCTCAGCAGCTGCGAGCCGCCCGACGAGGACCTGGTCGCGGATGCGGTCGCAGCGGGTGTCACGCGCATCGTCACGATCGGCACCAGCGTCGAGAACTCCGGGGTGGCGCTGGCCGCCGCGGAGCGCTTCCCGGAGGTGTACGCGGCGGTCGGCATCCACCCCAACGACGCGACGGCCTTCGGCGACAGTGATTACGTCGCGCTCGAGCAGCTCGCGCGACATCCCCGCTGCGTGGCGATCGGCGAGACCGGGCTCGATTACTACCGCCAGCACGCCCCGCACGAGGACCAGAAGCGGGCGTTCAAGGCGCAGATCGAGATCGCGCGCGAGGTGCGCAAGCCGGTGATGATCCACACCCGGGACGCCGACGACGACACGCTTTCGATCCTCGGTTCGCACGCCAGGGGGGTGAAGGTGATCCTGCACTGCTTCTCGATGCCCGCCCGCGTCGACGAGTGCCTCGCGCACCCGGACTGGTGGCTGTCATTCGCGGGGAACGTCACCTACCCGAAGAACGAGGCGCTGCGTGTGGCCGCCCTCAAGGTCCCGCCGGCGCGCCTGCTGGTCGAGACCGACGCGCCCTACCTTGCGCCGCAGCCGGTGCGCGGCAGGCCCAACGCCCCCGCCAACGTCGTGGCGACCGCGCAGGCGCTCGCGCTCGAGCGGCGCGTCAGCTATCACGACTTCGACCGGGAGGTGGAGGCGGCCGCGGCCGCCGCGTTTAGTTGGTAAGACGTCACTGATCATGGTGCGACCCCCGCTCGGGCAGAACTTCCTCGTCGACCGCAACATCCTCGACGTGATCGAGCGGCTCGCCGCGCTCTCCGATGAGGATGTCGTGCTCGAGGTCGGCGGCGGTCCCGGGGTGCTGTCGCAGCGGCTCGCGGAGCGCGCCGGCTTCGTGCACGTGGTCGAGCTCGACCGGTCCCTGGAGGCGAACCTGCGGGGGTTGCTCGAGCCGTTCGCGAACGTCGAGCTGCACATCGGCGACGCGCTCGAGCTCGACCTGGCGATGCTCGATCCGGCGCCGGACAAGATGGTCGCGAACCTGCCATACGGAGTCGCCGCGACCCTGATCCTGAAGACGATCGCCGAGCTGCCGTCGCTGCAGTCCTGGGTCGTGATGGTGCAGCGGGAGGTCGGTGAGCGCTTCGCCGCGGCGCCAGGCTCGAGCGCCTACGGCGTGCCGTCTGTGCTGGCGCAGCTCGATTGCGAGGTGAAGGTGCTGCGGCCGGTCTCCCGACAGGTCTTTCGGCCCGTGCCCAATG
>WQWK01000073.1 GCA_009785395.1 Conexibacteraceae bacterium | reverse complement strand
GACGTGCTGGCCCTCTAGGGCTCAGATCGTGATCCAGCTCGACACCACGCGTGGGCCGAGATCCGGGCCTGCCTTGACTACCAGGCGGATCAGTCCGCCCGTCGGGAGCTTCGCCCGGAACCGTCCCAACTCGTCGGATTCGACGGATGCGATTGTGCGGCTGGTCGTCTGGATCTCGACCTGTGCGTTCACCGGCGGCGTGATCTGCCCCATGAGCAGGCGCTCGGGACCGTCGATGCTGACGTCGATGTCAATCGTGCTGGCACGAGCCCTGAAGCGCACTGATCTGACCGGTAGCCCCTCCTCACCGCCGCGCGCGCCCGCGAGCGTCGCGTCGTCGAGCAATGAGTCGGTGAGGAGTTCGGCGAGCTCGGCATCCAGCCGGCGCCAGCCGAGCGATGCCTTGGCCAGCTCGGTGACTGTTGGCGGCACGGGGTCGGCTTGGCTGAACAGCTCCCGCAGCTCGGCCACGAGCGGCTCGTCGTGATCAGGCTGCTCGGTCACGAGTCGCTCCCGTATGACCGCCCCAGTCCGGCAAGCTCCGGTGAACGTCTGAGCTTGTCCAGGCAGCGCGCACGTGTGGGCCCGATCGCGCCCACCGGCATCCCCAGCGCCGCACCGATCTCCTCGTAGCTGGGCGGGGTGACCGCGGCGAGCATCCGCAGCAGTGCCTGGCAGCGCTCCCCGACTCCAGCGAGTGCGCGCCGCAGAGCGTCGCTGCGCTCGCGCGTCAGCAGCTCCGTCTCGATCGGCTGCTCGGTCATCAGATCGAACACCGCCTCGTCGGCGGCCGGGAGCTCGCGCGCGCGCAGCCGGATGTTGCGCAGGCACTCGTGCCTCGCGGTCGTCGCCAGCCACGCGCCGAGGCGCTCGGGGTCGCGGATACGGTCGAGGTTCTCGAGCAGACGCATCCAGGTGGTCTGTGTGACGTCAGCTGCCTCGGCCGCAGCGAGCCGGTGGGCGCGCGTCGTCGCCCAGATCAGCCCCTCGAAGCGCTCGACGATCACGCCCCAGGCATGCTCGTCGCCTTTGGCGGCTGCCTCGATGAGTTCCGCGAGCGTCATCATCCCAAGTCACGGCATCTCAGGAATACGGGGCAGCGTGACGCCGTGGGGACTCAGCGTGTAGTCGGTGACCATCTCCACGTCGGGGTCGCTCAACAGCTGCTCCCACGCATCGGTTGGGGCCAAGCCCGGGTTGGCGGCCACCAGCCTAGCGATCCGCGCCGACACCTTCGGTGCCGCGAACGAGGTTCCGTTCCACCGCGCCCAACCGCTGAAGTGCTCGATGTCACTGAGCGGTTCACCCTCAACCGGCCCGTCCCAATCCACGAACGTCGAGTACACGTGCTCGCCGCGGCTGCAGCAGTCGCACCACTCGCCCCAGTTTGAGAACCACGCGCGGGCATGGCCTCGCCGGTTCGTCGAGGCGACGCCGATCACGTCGGGCAGCGCCGCCGGCCAGTAGCGCTGACGCGATTGCTCATTGCCGGCCGGTGCGACGACGGCCACACGACCGCCGCGTGGCGCGCTCGGCTGGCGCAGCTCTGCCATGACCGCGGCGAACGGAAGCGACGGATAGTCGTCGAGCGTCGGGAACGAGAACCCGCACTGGATCACGTCAGCATCGCTGCGTCGCAGCATCGCGTGGGCGATCGCCACCTCGGTCTCGAACAGGCCAAGTTGGACGCTCGGGTCCAGATAGCCAAACTCGACCTCCTGGTTGCGCAGCCCCACCACCTCGAGCCGCGTCTGTGGGGCGATGTGCGCGATCAGCCCGGCGATGAACGTCCCGTGCCCGGAGATCCCGTCGAGCTGACCGGCCGGATCGAGGTACACACCGTCGGGCTTGTCGTTCACCCAGGTCGGAGGATTCGTGCTGGTATCGAGCGCCTGCCCGGGCACGACCACCACCCGCGCGTCGAGGTTGTGGTGCGTGTTGGGCGCAGGCACCTCGATGTAGCCACTGTCGAGGACGGTGACTTTCGCCACCGGCCCGCTGGCCGGTGGCTCTATGAACGCCTCGACTGGCGCGGGCGCCGGTTGTGGTGGCGTTGCCGGGCAGCCCGCTGGGTGGGGTGAGAGGATCGCCACGTGGTTTGGAGACACCGCCGGCAAACGCAGCTCCGGTCGTGCCTCGTGCGTGAAGCAACGGTCGTCAACCAGCCGGCGCAGACGGCGTGACTCGTCGATCGCGTCGCGCGACTCCTCCAGCCGCCAGAGCTCGATCCTGCTGAGCGGCCCATCGGGCTGCGGCTCCTGATCCGGGTCCCGAGTGGTCCCCGCTGCATCTTCCGAGCGTTCCACTCGGCCCGTGCCGAAGACCTCCGCCAGATTCCCGCGGGGCTCGGCGACCTCCTCGAGCGCGGCGCGCAGCTTCGGCGAGTCTGCCAATGCCTGGCTGCTGACGAGCAGATCGGACCGAACGGCGATGACCACGCTCTCGCAACCGACGTCGTACGTGAGGCTCTCGCACTTCAGCACGCGTTCAGCGATCGCGTTGAGTGGTCCTTCGTCCGCCGGGATCAGGTGGTTGGGGCTCACTGCCGGGTCCTCCTGGCTAGCTGGGCTGGGGCTGGAATCCTATGTGCATTGAAGAGCGATTTGCGAGCGGTTTGATACATCTCGGCAGTGCCTATGCTCGGCTCTGAAGGGGACGCGCTGCAACTGGCGGTCTCCGCCCTCGATCTCGTGGAGGCTGACCCGTCACACGCCGCTGCACTCGCAAAACAGGCGCTGGACCGGGGACGCAGGCAACGCGATCCGGAAGCCGAGGTGGCTGCGCTTCACGCCCTCAGCTTCGCCCAGCACGAACTGGGTGATCCACGAGCGATCCGGACAATCCGCCGCGCCGTCCGGATCGGTGAGCGCCAGCGATTGACCCGCCGCACCGCGTTGGCCCGTCGCCGGCTCGCGCTGGACCTGGCCGGGCGCGGCGCGATCGCCGCCGCGATGCTGGAGCTCGACCTGGCCTGCGCGGCGCTTGACCCGCTTGAGCAGGCCCGGTCGGAGGTATTCCGAGTCGCGGTGCTCTGGTTGGCCGGCTCGGCAACCGTGCCGCTGGAGGCGACCGACCGCGCGCTCGCGACCCTCCGCCGTCACGGAGACCGCTCATGGGAGGCACGGCTGCTGCGCAACCGCGGCGGGTTGTTGGCCGAGCGCGGTGACACCATCGCCGCAAAGCGCGATTTGACCCGCGCCCGCCACCTGCTGACGGAGCTGGGCGCGCACGCAGCCGCCATCGCGACCGAGTCTGAGTTGGCCCGGGTCGCGCTGATCCGTGGCGATCTCCCAGAGTGCCTGTCACGACTCGATGCGGTCGAGAGCCCGGACCTCGCCGCACTAGCCGCCGCCGAACTCGCCCTGATCAGAGCCCAGGCGACGTCGGCCGCCCGCCTGCGGCTCGAGTCGCTGGAGGCGCTCAACAGGGCGCAAAGCCTCTGGACCCGCGCGCGTCGCGATGACCACGTCGGCCGACTCGAAGCGATCCGCCTAACCCTGTTGGCAGGCGACGCGCGCGCCGCGCGCGAGCTCGCGCAGCGAACACGGCGCTCGTTCGCCGCTCAGCACCGTGAGGTAGCTGCGGCTCGCGCCGCCGGACTGGCGCTGGCGGCGGGGATCGCAGCCGGGGTCACACGTCGCAGTGAGCTGCGGTCGGGACGGCGTGCCGCGGCGATCCTGGCGGCTGCGGGCTGGCGGCTCGATTCGGAGCGCGTCCGCCTGACGATCGCCCGCGCCGCACTCGCGCTCGGGTCGCCGGCCCTCGCCGAGCGCGAGCTCACGGCCTGCACGATCCTCGGACGCCGCGGACCGATCGCCGACCGCATCGAGGTCCGGCATGTGCGGGCGCTGCTGTTGCGGGCGCAGGGCGATCACGCCGGTGCCCAGCGTGCCGCTCGCGAAGGCCTCGTGCTGCTCGAGCGTTACCGCGAAACACTCGGAGCATCCGATCTCCGCGCCGCCGCCTCGGAGATCGGTGTCGAGCTGGCACAGCTGGGGCTCGGGATCGCGCTGACCGGCGCAGACACCAGCGCCGCGCTGGCCTGGGCCGAGCGGCTGCGCAGCAGTGCGACTCGCCTTCCCCCGGTGAGCCCGCCGAAGGATCCCGAGCTCCGTGACCACGAGATCGAACTGCGCCAGGTCAACGCCGAGATCCAGCGCGAACAGCGAGCGGGACCCGCGTCAAGGACGCTGCGGGCACGGCAGGCGGCGCTCGAGGAATCGATTCGCCGCCGCGCTCGTCACGCCGCCGGAAGAGGTGGTGCCGTCACCGGCGAATCAAGCCGGCGCGAGTTGGTGACGGCACTCGGCGATGCCGGACTGGTCGAGCTGATCGAACTGGACGGGACACTCACCGCGCTGACGCTGGTTGGCACGCGACTGACCCGCCATGAGCTCGGACCGGTCGAACCGGTCGCCGAGCAGCTCGACTGGCTGCGCTTCGCGCTCACGCGCCTGGCGGGCCGGCGGCAGACACGCGAGCAGCGCGACGCCACGTACGCCGGGGCTCGCGCTTCGTCGGAGGCGCTCGACCGGCTTCTGGTCCAGCCGCTCGCCGATGCGCTTGGTGACCGCGATCTGGTGATCGTTCCCACCGGGACGCTGCATGGAGTGCCGTGGTCGGCACTGCCGAGCCTGCGCGGCCGCCCGCTGGTGATCGCACCGTCTGCCGCAACTTGGCTGGGGCTCCAGACAAGGTCGCGCAGGCGGTCCGCCAGGGTCGTCACCGTCGCCGGCCCGCGCCTGCGCCACGCAGCCGCCGAGGCGACCGCCGTCGGCGGCCTGTACGCGGACGCGACACTGCTGGAGCGCGAGCAGTCGACCGCCCACGCGGTGATGCGCGCGCTGAATGGCGCGACCGTCGCCCACCTGGCGTGCCACGGCCACTTCCGCGCCGACAGCCCGCTGTTCTCCTCGCTCGAGCTCGCCGACGGGCTGCTGAACGTTTACGAGCTGCAGCGACTCCGTCGAGCCCCGGAGCTGATCGTGCTGTCCGCCTGCGACCTGGCGGTATCTGACGCCCGGCCTGGCGATGAGCTGCTGGGCTTCGCCGCAGCGCTGATCGGCATGGGCTCGCGCACCGTCATCGCCAGTGTCGTGCGGGTCCCGGACGCGGCGGCCAAGGGCCTGATGGTGGCCTTCCACGAGCAGCTCGTGGCCGGTCGTTCCCCGGCGGCAGCATTGGCCGGGGCGCAGGCCGCGCTGGGCCCGGCACGGGCGGCGCTCGCGGGTTTCGTCTGTCTTGGAACCGGGTGACGCGGCCGGTCTGCCCGCGGCCCAGCGGGGCCGGCGGGCAGAGATCAGCGCGTCCGCGACTCGTCGTTGCGGGTCAGGTCGGCGAGCAGCGCGACAGTCGCCCGCGCATCCCCCGATTGGACACGGCCCATGCACGGTACGCGCTGCGCTTCGCGCGGCATGTAGACCGGAGCCGGCCCTCCGACCGAGACCGAACGGCTCTTCTGCTCGCTTCGCTTCTGTCCACAGACTCCCGTCGATACCTCGCTCATGAGTCTCCCCCTTGACTTGCGTGGTCAGGAATGCGGGGCGGCTCAGTGCCGGACCGAGCTTCGAACATGACCAGCCAGCCGCTGGCGGGCGAACGCCCCCCCGCATCCACCCGCCAGCGACTTGCGCCCCCGCTGCGGAGCACCCTCCCCGTGGCCGTCTTGGGCCCCTCGGGCACTTCCGTGACATAAGAGCGCCCCGGCGGGGGCTTGATACATCAACCGGAACGGAGGTAGCCGGCGGGGGGTTGACAAGAGCGTGGCCTTTCGGTTTAGTGTGACCGGTCACACGCAGAGGGACGGGCAGGGGCCGAGCACCGACCGGGGCCCGCAACGACAGGGGATTCAGGTCGCGAGCACCGGCTTGACCGGAGGAAAACGATGCGCCGTGGGGTTCCCCTACGTCTTGTCAACTCGTCGAACTGACGGATCTGTCGTTCGAACCTAAGGAGGCAGAGAGGTGCGCTCTCAAGAGATTGGCCGCAGTCGGATCGTTAGCCGCGGGCGACGGTGGTCAGGGGGCGCGCTCGCCGCGTCGGCGGTGTTTGTCATCGCGTTGCTCACGCTGATACCAGCAGCCGGCGCAAATCCGGTCGCGACGAAGAAAACCGCCACGACTCGCGCGGCCGCGAAGGTGGCCGCGGCACCTGCCGCGCTGCCGGGGAGCGACCTGGTCGACGGGAAGCCGCACACCGTCAGTTTTGACGACCATTCGTTCAAGATCGACGGCCGGCGCGTCTACCTCTGGTCCGGAGAGTTCCACTACTTCCGCCTGCCCAGTCCGTCCCTCTGGGTCGACATCTTCCAGAAGATGAAGGCGGCCGGCTTCAACGCCGTCTCGCTCTATTTCGACTGGGACTATCACTCGCCTGCTCCCGGCAGGTATGACTTCACCGGAATCCGCAACCTCAACCTGCTGCTCGACGACGCCGCGAACGCCGGGCTGTACGTGATCGCGCGACCGTCGCCGTACATCAATGCCGAGGTCGACGGCGGCGGCTTCCCCGGTTGGATGGACACCCAGCCGGGAACATCCCGCAGCGACGATCCCGCGTACCTGGCGAACGTGGATCAGTGGATGACCCAGATCGACAAGATCCTCGCTCAGCACCAGATCACCAACGGCACCGGCTCGATCATCGACTACCAGATAGAAAACGAGTTCTACGACGGCAGCGCCGCCGGTCGCGCGTACATGCAGCATCTGGAGGACAAGGCCCGCGCGGACGGCATCACGGTGCCGTTTGTCGGCAACAACAACGGGACGTTCAGCGGCGGCAGTGGCGTCGGCGCGCTGGCCGTCGACGGTGTGGACGAGTACCCGCAGGGATTCGACTGCTCCAACCCGACCAGCTGGAGCCCCGTCCAGGACCCCAGCTTCCTGAAGGCACCGAACGCTCCGTTCATCTTCCCCGAGTTTCAGGGTGGCGCGTTTGACCCCTGGGGCGGGCCTGGGTACGACATGTGCGAGCAGCTGATCAACGACCAGTTCGCGAACGTGTTCTACAAGAACAACATCGCCATCGGCGCCACGCAGCAGAGCTTCTACATGACCTTCGGCGGGACGAACTGGGGCTGGCTCGGCGAGCCGGAGAACTACACCTCCTACGACTACGGCGCTCCGATCCGCGAAACCCGGCAGCTCGCCCCGAAGTACTACGAGGACAAGCTGATCGGCTACATGACCCAGTCGGTGGCGCCGCTGCGGGACACCGACCCGATCCAGGTCACCCCGCCGGACAACCCGGCGATTCTCGACACCGCTCGGATGAACCCGAACACGAAGACGCAGTTTCACGTGCTCCGGCACACCGACTCGACCTCCACATCGGTTGACACGACGCACATTGCGATCGACCTCAACGCCCAGCCGATCACGGGGCCGGTGACCTACACCTTCGACGACGCCGATACGACCGACATCCAGTACTCGGGCAACTGGTCGCACGTCGCCAACGCGGGCTTCACCAACGGTGACTACATGAACACCGAGTCGTTCTCCAACACGGCCGGAGACTCCGCGACGGTGAACTTCACCGGCACGGCGATCCGCTGGATCGGCTCGCAGACAGGCAACCACGGGTTCGCCGACGTCTTCATCGACGGCGTCAAGCAGGCGACCGTCGATTGCTCCGGCAACGCGGACCAGGTCGTGCTGTTCTCCAAGACCGGCCTGTCGGACGGCCCGCACACGCTGAAGATCGTCGTCGACGGCACGCACTCCTCCGACTCGACGGACAACTTCGTATCGATCGACGCGATCGACATCCCGACCGGCGCAGCCGCGGAACCTCCGACCTACCCGGTCGTGCCGCAGCAGGGGGCGATCACGCTGAACGGGCGCGACTCGCACATCATCGTCGCCAACTACAAGCTCGGCGCCTCGCAGCTGCAGTACTCGACCTCGGAGATCATGACCCACGCCAACATCGGCGGCCGCGACGTCGCGGTGCTCTACGGCGACCCGGGCAGCGACGGCGAGACCGTCCTGAACTACAGCTCGAAGCCGGACGTGACCGTGAGCGGTGGCGACGTCACGCAGACGTGGGACCCGACCACCGGCGACCTGCGACTCGACTACGTGCACAACGGCCTGATCCGCGTGCAGATCTCCGGCGGCGGCGTGGCGCGTCCGCTGCTGCTGCTGCTCGCCGATAACGCCACCGCAGAGACGTTCTGGGAGCAGCAGACCGCCAGCGGGCCGGTGCTGGTCCGCGGCACGCATCTGTTGCGCACCGCCGCGATCAGCATGAACGGCAAGACGATCAAGCTCAGCGGTGACAACGGAACCGACCCGAACATCGAGGTGTTCACCTCGGCAAACCGGGTCTTCTGGAACGGCAAACCCGTGAGCACGACGGAGACGAGCACCGGCAGC
The DNA here is from genome assembly GCA_009785395.1 of Conexibacteraceae bacterium. The sequence goes on along the minus strand of WQWK01000073.1, from coordinate 427 downwards.
CTGGTCGGAACGATTCCCACCGCGCAGCCGATCACATTGCCGGCGCTGACGCACTGGAAGCACAAGCAGGAGTCGCCGGAGGCGCAGCCAGGCTTCGACGATTCGAGCTGGCAGACCGCCGACAAGATGACCACCAACAGCGTCAACGGGGTCGGCACGCCGCCGGTCCTCTACGCCGACGACTACGGCTTCCACACCGGCAACACCTGGTATCGCGGCCGGTTCGCCGCGACCCCCAAGATGACCGGCATCCACCTGGAGTCCCCCTCCGGCGGCGGCGCACAGGCGTTCTCGGCCTGGCTGAACGGGGTGTTCCTCGGCAGTTCGACCACCGGCAGCGCCAATTTCACGTTCCCGGCGGGCGCGCTCGACATGAGCGGCAATGACAACGTCATCTCGGTGCTGACCGTGGACATGGGACACGAAG
>WQWK01000072.1 GCA_009785395.1 Conexibacteraceae bacterium | reverse complement strand
CAAGCTGCAGACCTCGTGCTCGACGGCGGTGCGCGACGGCATGGTCGTCAACACCAAGGCGGAGCGCGTGGTCGACGCGCAGAACGCGGTGATCGAGTTCCTGCTCGTCAACCACCCACTCGACTGCCCCGTCTGCGACAAGGGTGGCGAGTGCCCGCTGCAGGACTACACGTTCGGGTGGGGCAAGGGCCGCTCACGCGTGATCGAGCCCAAGCGCCACTTCGTCAAGCCGCTCGCGCTCTCGCCGCTGATCGCGATCGACCGCGAGCGCTGCATCCTCTGCTACCGCTGCGTGCGCTTCAGCCAGGAGGTCGCCGAGGACTGGCAGCTGATCTTCACCGAGCGCGGCGCGCACACGTTCGTCGGCACGCATGACGGCCACCCGTATGTGGCGCCGTTCAGCGGCAACATCGTCGAGCTCTGCCCGGTCGGCGCGCTGACCTCGCAGCCTTACCGCTTCCGCGCGCGCCCGTGGGACATCGAGGGCGCCGGCGGAATCTGCACCCTGTGCCCGGCGCAGTGCAACGTCGAGTTCACCGTGCGCGACGACAAGGTCGTGCGCGTGCTGTCGCGTGAAAACCCCGGCGTCGACGACGGCTGGCTGTGCGACAAGGGCCGCTTCGCGTATCAGGCGATCCACGTCGACGAGCGGCTCACCACACCAATGGTGCGCGACGGGGAGGGCGAGTTGCGGCCGGCCTCCTGGGACGAGGCGCTGACCGCCGCCCGCGCGATCGCCGGCCACCACGGGCGCGTGGGCGCGCTCGTCGGCGGGCAGGCCAGCAACGAAGAGGCGTTCATGCTCGCGCGGATCATGCGCGAGGGGCTCGGCTCGGGTGACATCGACTCGCGGCCGGGCGGTTCCGTGGAGCTCGGCACCGCACGCGCGCTCGCGGCGCCGGCGCTGCAGGCCAGCGTGCCCGACATCGAATTCGCGCACACGGTCCTGCTGCTCGGCACCGAGCCGCTCGACGACGCTCCGATCCTCGACCTGCGGATCCGCAAGGGTGTGCGCCGCAACGGCGTCAAGCTCGCGGTCGCCAGCGCCAGGCCGAGCACGCTCGACCCCTCCGCGGCGCTGACGCTGCGCTACGCCCCCGGCGGCGAGGCCGAGTTCCTGTCGGGGCTCGAGTGGGCGTTCTCGCACCCGGGCTCGGGCCCCACCCACGAGCTCGCGGCGTTGCTGCGCGACGGCGGCGAGGACGTCGTGATCCTGTGGGGCGAGTCGCTGCCCGCTGACGCGCTGCCGGTGCTGCTGCGGATCGCCGACAAGCTCGGCCTCGCGGGGCGCGACGGCGCGGGCCTGATCGAGGTGCCGGCGGGCGCCAACGGCCGCGGCATCCGCGAGGCGGGCGCGCTGCCGGGCGCCGGCCCGGGCTACTCGGAGGTCACGCCCGGCCGGGACGCCGCCGCGATCGCGCAGGCCGCTGCCACCGGTGAGATCAGCGTCCTCTACCTGTTCCAGACCGACCCGGTCCGCGACCTGCCCGACCGCGGCCTGTGGGAGTCGGCACTCGCGCAGGCCGACCTGGTCGTCGCGCACGCCACGGTGCTGACGGAGGGACTCGCGGCGCACGCCGACGTGGTCTTTCCGGCCGAGTCGAACGCCGAGAAGGAGGGCACGGTCGTGCACCCGGACGGCCGCCTGCAGCGCCTGCGCACCGCGATCAGGCACCCCGGCAGCGTGCGCGCCGGCTGGCAGGTGCTGCACGATCTCGGCCGCAGCTGCGGCGCCGACCTCGGCGTGCTCACCGCGGGGATGGCGTTCAAGCAGCTGGCCGAGGCGGTGCCGTTCTACAGCGGTCTGACGCTCGAGCAGATCGGCGGACGCGGCGTGCGCTGGCCGGAGACCGAGGCGGCAGCGGCGATGCCCGCGGGTGAGGTGCCTGGCGGTGGGGAGACGCCGCTGGCCAGCGGGCCAGCGGCGGAAGGACAGGCCAATGGGCAGCTGCGGGCCGGTGTGTACCGCTCGATCTGGGCGGCGCCCGAGGTCGAGATCTCGCCGGCACTGCGCTTCACGGTCGCCGAACAGCTGGTCGAGCTCTCGCCCCAGGACGCCCAGCGGCTCGGGATCGAGCCGGGCGCCGCGGTGCAGGTTGCGCAGAACGGGATGCGCCTGAGCGGGCGCGCGGCCGTGCGCACGGGCGTGCCGGAGGGGACGACGTTCCTTGCGGCCGGGATCGCACAGGAGTCGGCCAACGCGCTGACGGACGCGCTCGTGGAGGTCGTGAAGGCGTGATCGCGCTCGCCGACGTCAACTACTTCGAGCCGTGGTGGATCCAGATCATCAAGTCGCTGCTGATCTTCCTCGTGATCTTCGGCGTGCTGCCGATGCTGACCGTGTACGAACGCAAGCTGCTCGGCCGTTTCCAGCACCGTTACGGCCCCAACCGCGTCGGCCCCTACGGGCTCCTGCAGCCGATGGCGGAGATCGTCAAGTTCGCCCGCAAGGAAGCGTTCCGCCCGACGACGTCGGTCGGCTTCCTGTTCCATGTGGCGCCCGCGGTCTCGATCATGACCGCCGTCGGCGCGCTCGCGATCATCCCCTGGGGCGGCGTCCAGAACATCCTCGGAACGAACGTCGGGCTCTACGGGATCGACGTCTCGGTCGGGCCGCTGTACGTGTTCGCGCTCGGCGGCATCTCGTTCTACGGGATCCTGCTCGGCGGCTGGGCGTCGGGCTCCAAGTACTCGTTCCTCGGCTCGATGCGCGCGGCCGCGCAGCTGGTCTCCTACGAGGTCTCGCAGGGGCTCGCGCTGGTCGGCGTGCTGATCACCGCGCAGACACTGTCACTGACCGGGATCGTCAACGCGCAGCGCGGCATGTGGTATTTCGTCCCGCAGCTCTGCGGCTTCCTGATCTTCATGGTCGCGTCCTTCGCGGAGACCAACCGCGCGCCGTTCGACCTTGTCGAGGCCGACGCGGAGCTCGTCGGCGGCTACTTCACCGAGTACGGGGGGACCGGGTTCGTCGCCTACCTGTTCGCCGAGTACGTGAACATGATCGTCGTCTCGGCGATGGCGACCACGCTGTTCCTCGGCGGCTGGCTGATGCCCTTCGGGATCCATCCGCCCGGTTGGGTCGACCCGTTCGTGGTGCTGGCCAAGACCATGATCGTCTTCACCCTGTTCATCTGGATCCGCGCCACGCTGCCGCGGCTGCGCTACGACCAGCTGATGTCGTTCGGCTGGAAGGTGCTGCTGCCGCTCGCCACGCTCAACCTGCTCGTCACCGCGATCATCGTCGTCTAGCTCTCAGGAACTGATTCATATGCCCTACGACCCCGGATCAGACGTAATCGAAGTGGTGCGCCACCCGCCGCGCAGCGCGGCGTCGAGCACCTACCGCATCTTCGGTGAGACCCTGCGCGGCATGAAGACGACGCTCGCGCGCGTCGTCGAGGGGCCGCTCACGATCCAGTACCCGGAGGAGAAAACGCCGGTGTACCCGCGCTTCCGCGGGCGCCACAAGCTGCACCGCTTCGATGACTCCGGGCTCGAGAAGTGCGTCGGCTGCTCGTTGTGCGCCGCCGCCTGTCCGGCCGACTGCATCCGCGTCGTCGCCGCCGAGAACACGCCCGAGCATCGCGTGTCAGCCGGCGAGCGCTACGCGGCCGTGTACGAGATCAACCTCAGCCGCTGCATCTTCTGTGGTTACTGCGAGATAGCCTGCCCGTTCGACGCGATCACGATGGGCCATGACTACGAGATGTCCGACTACACGCGCTCCGACCTGATCTTCACCAAGGAGATGCTGTTGGCGGAGCCGCTCGAGCGCACGCCGCTGAGGAACGAAGGGGAATAGGGGGGCTTCTTCCTCGTGTCGGCCGTCCTGTTCTTCATCGCCTCGATCGCCGCGATCATCGGTGCGATCGGTGTGGTCACGCTGCGCAACCCGCTCTACGCGGTGCTCGCGCTCGTGTGTCACCTGGTCTCGCTGGCGGCGCTGTTCCTGCTGCTGCAGGCCGAGTTCGTGGCCGCCGCGCAGGTCGTGGTCTATGCGGGCGCGGTGATGGTTCTGTACGTGTTCGTGGTCGCGTACGTCGGTGGCGGCGACGAGATCGCCGTCGGCAGCACGCTGCGGCTGATCGGGCCGCTGTTCGCGGTCGCGCTCGCGGTCGAGCTGTTCATCGCGATGCTCGGCTCGGGGCTTCAGATGATCAACAGCCGCGGGCCGCACTACATCCTCGGGTTCGGCACGCCGAAGCAGATCGGCAGGCTGTTCCTGACCGACTATCTGTTCCCGTTCGAGGTCGCCTCGCTGCTGCTGCTCGTCGCCGCCGTCGGCGCGATCGTGCTGGCGCGCCGGCGCCGCGGCCTTGATGACGACGACCTCGAGCTCGCGCAGGTGCTGGCGTCGCCGCGCCCGGCCTACACCGGCACGATCGCCGAGGGCGTCGGCGTGCGCAGGGTGCTCGAGCAGCTCGAGGAGTCGGGCGCCACGATCGAGCTGATCGGCGAGCCCGAGGAGAGTGAGCGATGAACATCGGCTGGTATCTGGCCGTCTCGGTGCTGATCTTCTGCATCGGCGCCGGCGGCGTGCTCGTGCGGCGCAACCCGCTCGTGATCCTGCTGTGCCTGGAGCTGATGCTGAACGCCGCCAACCTGTCGCTGGTCGCGTTCGCGCGCATGCACGGCGGCGAGGCCGGCCAGATCTTCGCGCTGATCGTGATGGTCGTGGCCGCCTGTGAGGTGACGGTCGGGCTCGGGCTGATCGTCGCGATCAGCCGCCGCAACCTGCCAATCGATGTCGACGAAATGCACGAGTTGAACGGATGAGCCCGACCACCTGGGGCTGGCTCGTCCTGCTCTTCCCACTGCTGGGCACGATCGAGATCGGGGTCGGCTACCGGCGCTACAGCCGGGCCGCCGGCGTGATCGGAACGATCGCGATCGCACTGGCGTTCGTGTGCGCCGTGGGTGCCCTGATCTCGCTGCTCGGGCGGCCGGCGGCCGGCGGTCACCGCGAGGTGGTCTCGAGCCTGTGGAACTACGCGTTCAGCGCCGGCGTCGACGCGAAGCTGGAGATCCTGGTCGACCCGATCTCGGTGTTCATGATCCTCGTGGTCACCGGCGTATCGACGCTGATCCACCTGTATTCGACCGCCTACATGCGCTCGGACGAGGGCTACTCGCGGTATTTCGCGTACCTGAACTACTTCGTGCTCTCGATGCTGATCCTGGTGCTCGCCGGCAACTTCATCCTGCTGATCGTCGGCTGGGCCGGGGTCGGTGCCGCGTCCTACCTGCTGATCTCGTTCTGGTACCGCCGCACGACGGCGACCGGAGCCGGCATCAAGGCGTTCGTCATCAACGTGCTCGGCGACGTCGGCCTCGTGCTCGGCACCATCCTGATCTTCCGCCACACCCACACGGTCGGCTTCCTCGGCAGCTTCCATGCGGCGCCGCATGTGTTCGGGCACGACTCGACCGACCTCGTCGCGGGCTGCCTGCTGTTCCTCGTGGGCGCCTTCGCCAAGTCGGCGCAGGTGCCGCTGCACACATGGCTTCCGGACGCGATGGAGGGCCCGACCCCGGTCTCCTCGCTGATCCACGCGGCGACGATGGTGACCGCCGGGGTGTACCTGATCGTGCGCCTGCACCCGCTGTTCCAGCTGGCGCCAACGGCCGGCGAGGTGGGCGCGATCGTCGGCTGCCTGACGCTGCTGATCGCCGGGTCCATCGCTCTGGTGGTCACCGACCTGAAGCGCGTGATCGCGTACTCGACGATGTCCCAGATCGGCTACATGATCATGGGCGCCTCCGCCGGCGCCTACTCGGCGGCGCTGTTCCACCTGATGACGCACGCCTTCTTCAAGGCACTGCTGTTCATGGCCGCCGGCTCGATCATCGGGGCGATGGCGGGCGACCAGTCGCTCGACCGCATGCACGGCTTCCGCAGGGCGATGCCGTTCACGTTCGCCTGCTTCCTGATCGGCGGCCTGGCGCTCTCCGGGATCCCGCCGTTCTCCGGCTGGCTGTCGAAGGACAGCATCATCGCGTACCTCAACAACCGGGGCGGCATCTACGAGGTGCTCGGCATCCTCGGCTATGCCGGCGCGTTCCTGACCGGCCTCTACACGTTCCGGATGATCTTCCGGGCGTTCTTCGGAGATCCGTCGCCGGAGGCTGCCGAGCTCGAGCACGGACATCTCCACCACGCCGAGGTGCATCGCAACCCGATGACAGGCGAAGAGGAGGACACCGAGGTTGGCTTCCCGGGCCCGGAGCACGTGATCGCCGAGCGCGAGCCGGCGATGAAGGTCGCGATGGGGCTGCTGGCCGTGCTCGCAACCGTGGGCGGCCTCGTGGAGATCCCCGGCGTCGACCATGTGATCTCGAGCTTCCTCGCGCCCGCGCTGGCCGACGCGCCGCTGGCGTCCGCCTCGCACGAGCCATCCAACAGCGCGGCCTGGATCGGGTTGCTCATCGGCGCCGCAATCGGATTGGTCGGGATCACGCTCGCATACCGCGTCTACGTCGCCCGCCCCGGAACCGCGGCGCGCTTCCAGGCGCGCTTCCCGGCGGTGCATCGCTTCCTCGTCAACAAGTGGTATTTCGACGAGCTGATCGATGTTGTTGTCGTGCGGCCGGCGCTGGCGCTCGGGCGGTTCACGGAGTCCGTGCTGGAGAAGATCGTGATCACCGGCGGAGTCACCGGCGGGGTCACCGGTCTGGTCAGGTCCGGCTCGGCCGCCGTCCGGCGGGCGCAGACCGGCTTCCTGCGGTACTACGCGGCCGCGTTCGTGCTCGGCCTGTCGGCCGTTGTCCTCTACTTCCTGCTCTCGTCGACCTGATCCTGATCGTGATCCGCCTGTGAACCTCTTTCAATCTTCGACCTCCGCGCCGCTGCCGCTGTCGGTCCTGATCTGGCTGCCGCTGGCGCTCGCGCTGGTGGCGACGCAGCTGCCGGCGCGGCTGGTGGGGCGGGCGGTCGCCCTGTTGAGTTTGATCCCGCTGGCGATCGCGATCATCTTCGTCGCGGACTTCAACGCGGGCTATCCCGGCCTGCAGTTCGTCACCGACCAGGTCTGGATCAGCTCGCTCGGGATCCATTACAAGCTCGGCATGAACGGGCTCAACGTCTCACTCGTGCTGCTCACCACGGTGCTGTTCACGGTCTCGCTGGTGTGGTCGGCGATGCACGAGGTGGAGCGCCCAAAGCTTTATTACCTGTGGCTCGGACTGGCTGAGAGCGCGGTGCTGGGCGCGTTCCTGGCGCAGGACCTGATCCTGTTCGTCGCGTTCTTCGACCTGATGTTGATCCCGTTCTATTTCCTCGTGGGGTCGTGGGGCACGGGGGACAACCGTGTGCGGGCGACGGTGAAGATGGTCATCTACACGATGGTCGGGTCGTTCCTGATGCTGGCCGCGGCGATTGCTACCGGCGTGTTCGCCTCCAGCGATCACGGCACCGCGATCAACTTCGCCTTCAGCGCGCTCGAGCATCTGCCGCTGTCGCGCACCGACGAGTACTGGATCTTCCTCGCCTTCACCCTCGCGTTCCTCGTGAAGATGCCGATCGCGCCGTTCCACGGCTGGCTGGCCGACGCCTACAAGGCGATGCCGATCCCGGCCGTCGCCGTGTTCTCCGGCGTAGTCGCCAAGGTCGCGAGCTACGGCTTCCTGCAGATCGCGCTGCCCCTGTTCCCGCATGCTGCCAAGCACTTCCAGCTGCTGCTGCTGATCATCGCGCTTGTCTCGATCCTGTGGGCAACGGCGATGGCGTTCACAACGCGGGACGCGCGGCTGGTGATCGCCTACTCGAGCGTCGCGCAGATGGGCTTCATCCTGCTCGGGATCTTCTCCCTGAGGCCCACCGGCGGCCAGGGCGCGCTGCTGCAGATGCTCAACCACGGCATCGTCACCGCGGCGTCGTTCTTCGTGCTGGCCGCGGTGGCGGCCCGTGCCGGCGGCAGCGAGAACATCGACGACATGGGCGGCGTCGCGTTCAGGGCGCCGGTGCTCGCCACCGTCTTCCTGATCGTCACGTTCGCCAACCTGGCGATGCCCGGGTCCTCGAACTTCATCGGCGAGTTCATGATCCTGCTCGGCACCTTCAACTCCAACCTGGCGATCGCCGTGATCGCGTCGCTCGGCGTCCTCGGCGCCTCCTACTACGCGCTGCGGCTGTTCATCGGGGCGATGCACAACCGCGTCGGCGGCCGTGTCCGGTCGTTTGAGATCGGCCGCAACGAGCTGGCCGTCGTACCGCTGGTCGTGATCATCCTGGTGCTGGCCTTCTACCCGCAGTTCGGGCTGAGCAAGTCCGAGCGGTCGATGGATGGGGCGATGCTCCCGGTCGCCATGGCCGGGCACGACGGGCCGCTTGCGCAGCGAGAGCTGGTGGCGCTGGTGCTGGGCGACCCGCTGCGGCTTGGCGCCCAGCGTGTGTATCGGTATCCCCCGCTGTCGACCGCCTTCTACAGCCCGGCTCCTGGACCGCCGGTAACCAAAATCGGCGCCGTCAAGAAGCCATGAACATGCCTCCGCTCGCAGCAGTCCTGATCACCACGACCCACGTTAAGGGCCCGCACATCGCCTGGGCGGAATCGGCGCCCCTGCTGGTGCTGGGAGCCGGCGCGCTGATCGTGCTGCTCCTCGGCCTGGTGCGGACCGCGGTCGTGCGCGAGCAGATCGTGCCGGCGCTGACCCTGGTCGCGCTGGCCGGAGCGATCGGCACCGAGATCTGGCGCTTCAACCACACCGAGACGATCATCGCCGGTGCGCTGCGGATCGACGGACTGGGCCTGATCATCGACCTCATCTGCGCCGTCGCTGCGATCGCTGCGGTGCTGCTGTCCTGGCGCCACCGAGCACCGCGTGACGCCGGTCAGGGCGAGTTCTACGGGCT